>JAGOCV010000039.1 GCA_017998575.1 Burkholderiaceae bacterium | reverse complement strand
GGCCACGCCTTCGGGGTTCCAGACGGTGATCTCGAAGCCCTGGCCGGCATAGCGCAGATCGGCACCCACATCGATGGCGTAGCTGCCGGGCGCGAGATCGAGCTTCGCCGCCTGCTCCGCGCACTGCGCGCGCACTTGCGCCACCGCATCGGCGTCCAGCGAGGCATCGGAGAGCGGCTCCATCTTCGCGCGCACCACGTCCACGATCAGGTCGGCCACCAGCAGGCCGAAGGCGCTGCTGATGCCGGGTGACCACGGCACCAGCACGCGGCGCATGCCCACTTCGTCAGCCACCAGCGCGCCATGCACCGGGCCGCCGCCGCCATAGGCCACCAGCGTGAAGTCGCGCGGATCGATGCCGCGCGCGGTGGACACCAGCCGCACGGCCGCGGCCATGTTGCTGTTGACCATGCGCAGGATCGCGTCGGCCTTCTCGCCCACGCTGCCGGGCAGGTCGAGCGTGGCCAGCGCCCGCTCGGCCAGGTCGGCGCGCAGCGCCATGCGGCCGCCGAAGAAACGTGCGGGACGCAGCCAGCCAGCGATCACCTGGGCGTCGGTCACGGTGGGCAGGGTGCCGCCGCGCTCGTAGCAGGCCGGGCCGGGCACGGCGCCGGCCGATGCGGGGCCCACGTTGAGGAAGCCGCCCGCGTCGATGGAGGCGATGCTGCCGCCGCCCGCGCCCACGGTGGCCATGTCCACGGCGGTGGTGCGGATGGGCAGGTCGTCCACCGTGAGTTCGGAGACGATGCGGGCTTCCAGCTGCGGGGCCACGGCCACGTCGGTGCTGGTGCCGCCCATGTCGAGCGTGAGCACGTCCTGGATGCCGTTGCGCCGTGCGAACCAGATGGCCGCGCGCACGCCGGCGGCCGGGCCCGAGAGCAGCATGCGCACGGCGTTGGAGCCGGCAGCGGCGGCCGGCATGATGCCGCCGTTGGACTGCATCAGGCGCAGCCGGCCGGCATAGCCATCGGCCGCCAGCCCGGCCTCGAGCCGGTCGACATAGCCCTTGACCACCGGGCCGACGAAGGCGTTGACGGTGGTGGTCACGGTGCGCTCGTACTCGCGGAATTCGGGCGAGACCTCGTGGCTGGCGAACACCTCCAGCTCGGGCGCACGCTCGCGCAGCATGGCGGCGAGCTTCGCTTCGTGTTCCGGGTTGCGGTAGGCGTTGAGCAGGCAGATGGCCAGCGAGGTGACGCCCGATTCGACCATCGGCCGGATCGCCGCCCACGCGGCGTCCAGGTCGATCGGCCGCGCGACGTGGCCGCCGGCATCGATGCGCTCGTCCACCTCGCAGACGTTGCGGCGCTGCACCGGCGCTCTGGGCTTGCGGTAGAACGCGGTGTAGATGTTGCCCACGCGGTCGTGCGTGCCGATCTCCACCACGTCGCGGAAGCCCCGCGTGGTCACCAGCCCGGTGGCGCTGCCGCGCCGCGTGAGAAGCGCATTCGTGGCCACGGTGGAGCCGTGCGAGAACTGCTCCACGCCGGCCAGCGGCACGCCGGCCGTGCGAACGGCGTCCAGCACCGCCTGATGGATGTTGCCCGGTGTCGAGGGCACCTTGCCCGTGGCCACCGTGCCATCGCCCTGCAACCAAACCAGATCGGTGAACGTGCCGCCGATCTCCACTCCTACTTGCATCTCAGCTCCTGATACTCATGGTCGAAACGGCAGTGCCGGCGCCGGGCCGGCCCGCCTTCCTCTTCATGCCTTGGCCAGCAGGCCCGCCCGTCCTACGCGATCCTTCTCGATTTCGTACGACTCGCGGATGAGCGCGCCGTAGGCCGGGCCGTCCTTGTAATACACGTCCATCGCGTTGCGCTCGAGCATGGAGACGGTCTGCGGATCGGCCAGGCCCGCCTTGAAGGCATCGTGCAGCTTCTTCACGATGGGCGCAGGCAGGTTGGCCGGGCCGATCAGGCCGGTGGGACTGCTGGCCGGGATCTTGTAGCCCAGGTCGAACAGCGTGGGCACGTCGGGCCACTTCTTCATGCGTCGGTCGGAGAACACCGCCAGCCAGCGCGCCTTGCCGCCATCCACCAGCGCGCCCAGGATGGTGCCGCCCGCGTGCGCATCGATATGGCCGCCCATCAGTGCCACCGTGGCCTCGGCATCGCCCTTGTAGGGCACGTGATTGAGCTGCACGCCCTCCTGTGCAGCCAGCGTGACCAGCGCGAGGTTCTGCGACGTGGCCGTGCCATTGGTGCCATAGGTGACCTGGCCGGGGCGCTTGCGCGCGTCGTCGATGTAGTCCTTGAAGGTCTTGTAGGGCGAATCGGCGCGCACCACGATGCCGACGTCGAGCGCGCTCACCTGGATGATCGGCGTGATGTCGGTGAGTGCGTTGTAGGTGGTCTTCTGCATGAGCTGCAGCCGCAGCACGGCCGAATGCATCACCGCGACGGTGTAGCCATCGGGGCGGCCTGCGGCCACGGCGGCGGCGCCCAGCGTGGCGCTGGCGCCGGGCTTGTTCTCGATCACGATGGGCTGGCCCAGGTGCGGCTCGGTGGAACGGGCCAGCGCGCGGAACACCACGTCCGCCGTGCCACCGGCCGGAAACGGCACGATCAGCGTGACCGGCTTGCTGGGAAACCCGGCTTCCTGCGCGGTGGCGACGAGCGGCAGCCCGGCGGCGGCCGTGCCCAGCGCGGACGCACCGGCGGCAAGGATGGAACGGCGTTGGAAGTCGATGGTCATGGAAGACTCCTGTCGTGAGGAACGTGGAAGGGTTGCGGAAGGGGTGAAACAGTGGCCGGGGCGAGCATCGCGCGCAGCCCCGGCGGGACGTCCAGCGGCAGCGAGAGCAGCAGGAAAGCAAGAGACTTGCCGTGCGTGTCGAGGTTGAGCGCGTTGTTGACGCCGCCGTCGAGCGCGCCCTCGAGCACGAAGTTCATCGCATTGAGCCCGGGCAGCAGGTAGCGGCGCACGGCGCGCGGGCGGCGATGGCCGAAGTGCGCGGCCACGGCGGCCTCGGTCACCTGTTCGGCCAGCAGCGGATAGAACCTGGCGTCGCGCGCCACCAGCGCGATGTTGCAGATGTCGCCCTTGTCGCCCGTGCGCGCATGCGCGGCGTCGTAGAGCATCGGGGCACGAGTCTCGCCGCCCATGGCCCAGCGGGGCAGCCGTGGATCGTTCATGCCGCCACCTCCGCTGACCAGGACCATCGCGCGCAGACGGCCTCGCGCGGCACCAGGCACGACAGGGTCGACAGGCGCGGCGTGAGCCAGGTGCGCACGCCGCCGCCGCCCGCCGGCCCGCACGTGTAGAGCGCGGTGACTTCCTGCAGAAGCCGCTCGGCGGCCTCGCGGCTGTCGTCGGCGAGCGCGGCGCGCAGGCGCACATCCTGCGCGCCGGCTTCGGGGAGTTGCGCCAGCAGCCGGCCCGCGTCGTCGGCGAACAGGCTGGCGCGTCCGATCAGGTCGAAGCGCAGGTCGCCGCGCGCCATGCGGCGGGCCAGCACCTGGGCCGCCAGCCGCGCGCGGCCTTCGGCGCCAGGACCGGCGTAGGAGATTTCGCCCTCGGCCAGCCAGCCGCCTTCGTGGCAGACGTTGACCTTGAGCGAGGCCGGACGCGGATGGCCGCGCACGCCCTCCACCGCCACGCGGCCGTCGCCCAGCTCACGCACACGGGCTCCACCGATGTCGGCCACCACGTCGGGCGTGAGGTAGGCGCCGGGGTCATGGATTTCGTAGAGAAGCTGCTCGGTCACCGTCATCGCGTTGACGATGCCGCCCGTGCCATCCGCCTTTCCGATGACGCAGTGGCCGTCGGCATCGATCTCGGCGATGGGAAAACCGACGTCGGCCAGGTCCGGCACGTCCTTGCGGCCCGGATCCGCGAAGTAGCCACCCGTCACCTGCGCGCCGCATTCGAGCAGATGGCCCGCCATCGTGCCGCGCGCGAGCCGGTCCCAGTCGTCCATGGCCCATCCGAAATGCGCGATGGCGGGCCCGAGCACCAGTGACGGATCGGCCACCCGGCCGCAGACCACGACCTGCGCGCCCGCGCGCAATGCTTCGGCGATCGGCGCGGCGCCCAGATAAACGTTGGCGCTGACGGGCTCGGTCCGGGGCGCGGCATCGCCCAGCGCCTCGCGCAGCAGCGCGCGGTGCGCCGGGCCTGAGAGATCGTCGCCTTCCACCACGGCGATGCGCGGAGGCGGCAGGCCCAGCGTCGCCGCCAGGGCCGCGACGCGCGCGGCCGCAGCACGGGGGTGGGCGGCCCCGAAGTTGCCGACGATGGCGATGCCGTGGGCCAGGCAATCGGCCAGCACGGGCCGCAGGAAGCCTTCGAGGCGCGGATCGTGCCCGGCCTCGGCATCGGTGCGCCGCCGCAGTTGCGCCAGGGCCAGGGTGCGCTCGGCCAGTGTTTCGTAGATGAGGCAGGCCGGGCCGCCCCGCGCGATCAGCGTGCGCACGACGGCAATGCCGGCGTCGAGCCGGTCACCCGAGAAGCCGGCACCGCAACCCACCAGCAGTGGCGCACGGGATGAAGGAGGAACGAGCGTTTCGCGCATAGGACAGGGCGAACTCTAGGGTCCGGCGTTCGATCCGTAAAATTGAAAGAATCGAATGTTTATGCTGGAATTTCGATCAATCGTTCCGGCTCCTTGCCCATGAATGTGTCTACCCGCGATCTCGAAGCTTTCCTCGCACTGGCTGACCTGCACAGCTTCACGCGGGCCGCCGCCCGCTGCCACTTGTCGCAGTCGGCGTTCAGCACGCGTATCGCCTCGCTGGAAGACGCGCTGGGCGCGCGCCTGTTCGACCGCACGACGCGCTCGGTCGAACTCACGCAGGCCGGCGAGCTGTTCCTCGAATCGGCGCGGCGCCTGCACGGCGATTTCCGTGAGGTGGTGACCGATTTCCGCGACCACACCAGCCGCCGCAAGGGACGTGTCGCCGTGGCGGCCCTGCCCTCCACGGCATCGGCCTGGCTGCCGGCGGTGTTCGCACGCTTTCACGCCGACAACCCGGGCATCAAGCTCACGCTGCATGACGTGGTGTCCGATGCCTGCCTGGCGCTGGTGCGCGACGGCACGGTGGATTTCGCGATCGCCTCGCGCCCGCCCGCCGGCGAGGACATGGAGGCCCATCTGCTGAGCGAGGACCGCTTCTGCCTCGTGTGCCACGAGTCGCATCCGCTGGCGGCCAAGGCGACCCTCAAGATCCGCGATCTGGCCCCGCACGGCTTCATCCACCTCACGCGCGACAGCAGCGTGCGCCAGCACCTGGAGACGGCCTTCCACCCGATGCAGATGAACACCGTGCTGCAGCTCGATCATCTGGCCACGGTGGCCGGCATGGTGCAGGCCGGACTGGGCATCACGGTGGTGCCCGAGCTCACGCTGTTCCAGTTCACGCGGCCGGGGCTGGTGGTGCGGCCGCTGCGCATCGCCGGGCTGTTCCGCTCGATCTACGTAGTGCGCCGGCGCGGCAAGAGCCTGTCGTTCGCGGCCGCTGCGCTGTACGACCGCGTGATGTCCGAGCGTGGACGCATCCACGACTTCCTGCGGATGCAGCTCGACTGGCCGCCGGCCACGGCGCAAGTTGCCACGCCGCTGCGCGTCGTCAGGAAGAAGGCAGCAGCCCCGAATCCTTGAGCGACTGGTGCAACTCGCGTGCGAAGCGCTCGTAGCCACGCGCGTTGGCATGCACCTGGTCGGCGCGCAGCGAGGCATCCGCCAGCACACCCGACCAGCCGCCCGCGTGCAGCGGCACCTTGAGCTCGCCCGCCACGTCTGCGAACAGCGCGTGGTCCTTGAGCGAGCCGGTGATGGCCGCCATGGCCGACAGGCGCGGCACGGCGATCAGCATCGCCTGCGCGCCCGCGTCCCGGCAGGCCTGCACGATGGCGCGCACGTTGTCGCGCGTGCCGGCCTCGGGCATGGCGCGCAGGAAATCGTTGCCGCCCGCGCACACCAGCACCAGCGCGGGGTGGTGCTCGGCCAGCAGGCCGGGCAGGCGGTCGCGGATCTGGGCCGAAGTCTCGCCCGGCACGCCAGCGTTGACGATGTTCCAGCCCGTCAGGCCCGCGAGCACCGTGGGGTAGCTCGTCCCGGCCGTGGCGCCGGTGCCGAAGGTGAGCGAATCGCCCAGCGCCAGCACGGTGGCGCCAGCGGCCACCGGGAACCCCTTGGGCCCACTGCGTCCGCAAGCGACGGGCAGCACGGCCAGCGCGAGGCCCGCGGACAGCAGCGCGCGGCGGCGCACGGTGTCCCGCACCTCAGGTCGCCTTCAGCACGCGCACCAGCCAGGCGTTGAGATCGACGATCTCCTCCGCGCAGACCGAATGCGGCATCGGGTAGTCGTGCCATTCGACGTCGTAGCCCAGCGCCACGAGCGCGTCGCGCGACTGCTGCGCGCGCGCCGGCACGACGATGTCGTCGCGCTGGCCGTGGGCCATGAAGATGGGCAGGCCCGCACTGGCCACGCTGCGCTCGGCCGCCGTGGTGCCGGCCAGCGGCAGGTAGCCCGACAGCGCCACGATGCCGGCCAGCCGTTCGGCATGGCGCAGGCCCGTCAGCAGCGCCATCGCGCAGCCCTGCGAGAACCCGGCCAGCACGATGCGGTTGGCCGGGATGCCGCGCGACTTTTCGCGCGCGATGAGTTCCTCGATGGCGGCCATCGAGCGGCGCAGGCCCGCTTCGTCTTCCTGCATGCGGTCATGCAGGATGTCGTACCAGGCCGGCATCACGTAGCCGCCGTTGATGGTGACCGGCTGGCGCGGCGCATTGGGAAACACGAAGCGCACGGGGCCGACGGCCGACAGATCCATCTCGCCCACGATGGGCACGAAGTCGTTGCCGTCGGCGCCCAGGCCATGCATGAGGATGACGCTGGCGCGCGGCTGGGGCGCCGTCTCGATTTCGATCGGAGAAAGGGAGGTCATGGTGAAAAGCGATGAGGCAGGTGGATCCGGGATTGGCGGCCGCCGGCGCGGCGCCCGATGCCGGAGGATAACGGGCGGCGGGGCCGCGCCGCTCAGTCGGCCTCGAACTCGCTGACGATGTGCGAGGCGCGCACGCCACAGGCGCTGCACCAGTCCAGAAAGAACATCACGTCGACGTAACGCTCGCCGCGCTCGATCTTGGAGACATACGACTGGTCCACCATCTTCAGCCTGCGGGCCATCTCGGCCTGCGTGAGGCCCGCCTCCAGCCGCATGGCCTTCATGCGCGCGCGCATGGACTCATAGCGTTGGTGGTGGATGGACAGGACCATCGGACGATGGTCAAGGCCGATTCGGAATAGTCCATTTCAAACTATTACCAATTGGACCGCGCCCGCGCGGACCCGGGCCCGATCACGCAGGGCTCAGCCGCGCCCGCGGGATGCCGCGCCGGGCGCCGCCAGCGCCGCCCGGGCATCGTCGCCCAGCTGGGCCGAGATGGTTTCGGCCAGTTGCAGTCGCCGCAGCAGCCAGGGTGTCAGGTTGCTCTCGAACGGGTCAGGCAACGGCACGGGGCCGGCGCCCTGCACTTCGGCGGTCTGGCCCATCACGACGGCGGCTGGCGGCGCCGGATCGGGCTGCGCATGGGGCGTGGGAGCATGTTCCGCCGCCGGTGCGCCCAGCAGCGTCGCATCGATGCGCTCGGCGGCCTGCCTCAGCGGCTCGCGCACCCGCTCGGCATGAATGTGGCCCCGCCGCAGCAGCAGGATGGACTTCACCGCCGAGAGCTGTGCCAGCAACTGGTAGCAACGCGCCTGCAGGCGCTCGAGCGGCTCCAGCGGCGGACGCGCGGCGCGCGGCTCCGACAGCGACCGCTGCGTGGCCTGCACCAGCGCCGAGAGACTGTCATAGGCCTCGCGCCTGGCCAGCCGCCACTGCAGCTCGGGCGCGTTGTCCACCGCCTCGATCTGGCCCAGCGCCAGCGCTTCGCGCGCATGTCGCGCCTGCGCGGCCAGCGTGCGTTGCACCAGCGCCGGGACCTGCCCCCGCTCCCACGACGGCAGCACGTAGCTGAAGGCCCAGGCGATGCCCGCGCCCAGCAGCGTGTCGGCAATGCGCTCCACCAGCGCCAGCGAAGCGCTGACCCCCGTGTTGAGCAGGTGGGCCTGCACCAGGCCGAGCACGGTGGCGGCCACGGCGGTGATCAGGTAGCGGCGGATGGCGAAGCCGTGCGCCACGGCCTGCGCCACCGTCATGGCCCACAGCAGCGCGGCATGCGAGAGATGCGCCGCCAGCAGGCCCACGGCCAGCACGCAGCCCAGCAGCGTGCCGGCCACGCGGTGGTTGCGCCGCTCCACCGTCTGCGCCAGGCTGCCGCGCAGCACCACCACGATGGTGATGAGGATCCAGTAAGGGTGCGCGTTCCAGGGCAGCACCAGCGAGACGATGTAGCCCGCCGCGATGGCCAGCGCCGCGCGGATGGCATGGCGCAGCGGCGGCGCGTCCCAGCGCCAGAGCGCGAGGAAGGGCCGGATCGACCAGGCGGCGGGGCTCACGAACATCTGCCAGTTGGCGCGCACCACGGCCAGATCGGGTGGCGCCTCGCCACGCGCCAGGCGGGCCAGGCGCTGCACCTCGTCGTTGATGTGGCCGGCGCGGTCGGCCAGGCCCTGCAGCAGCGCCTCGGGCGTGGGCTCGCCGGGCATGGGCGCGGCGCCTGGCGATGTCGCACCCGTCTGCGTCAGGCGCAGCGCGGCCAGCCGCGGGCGCAGGTCGGCGGGCAGCGCGGGCATGCGCACCAGCAACATCTCGTCGGCCAGCTGGTCGACCTGTGCGGCCAGGGCCAGCAAGACGGCATTGATCTCGGCCAGCACGGCGGGGTGGCCCGGATGGCGGCGCACGAGGTCGGCATCGAGTTCCACCGCCACGAGGTGGTCGCGCAGCTCCAGCGCCAGCAGCAGCAGGCCGGCCAGTTGCTGGCGGCGCGGCGTGCCGGGAGATTCGAGCACCAGATCGCGCGCGGACTGCAGCTGGTCGGCCAGTGCGGCGTGCAGCGCCAGCAGGCGCCCGGTGGCGGCGTCGGGGGGCGCGTTGGCGTCTACCACCGCGCGGCGCGATTGCGCGCGCATCAGCGCGGCCACGCCATGCAGCGTGTCGGCGATGTGCTGCACGCGATAGCGGCCGTTGAGCAGCGCGTTCATCGTGACCGACCACACCACGTAGGCCAGCGAGCCCAGCGCGAAATGCCCGGTCGTGCGCAGCACGCTGTGCAGGTCGTCGTCGGCCGGCACGGCCATCGAGAAGATCATCGAGAACATCACCGCGATGGCGATCGGGATGCCGCGCTTGCCCCAGGCCATGAACAGGAAGGCGACGAAGGTCGCCGGCACCAGCAGCAGGCCCAGGTGCAGCGGATCGCTGCCCAGCAGTTGCACACCCGCGAACAGCGGCACGCCCAGCAGCGGCGCGGGCAGCATCTGGCGCAGCTTGGCGCGGCGCGGCGAGGGCAGGTCGGGCGGCGAAGTGACGATCACGCCGACGCCGGCGGCGGCAGCCGCCACCGCGCCCAGCCACAGGTGCACTGCGCCAGAAATCACCAGCAGGCCCAGCGCCACCGTGATGCCGTTGGCGACGTAGTAGCTCAGCGCGACCCGCAGCAATGCGCGCAGGCGCTGGTTCATGGCGGGGGGCAGGAAGGGGTCGGACACGTGTGATGCGAAAGACCATCGCCACACGGCGGTGGTGGCGGCTGCGGGCATTGTGCCGCGTGCCGCGCCCTGCGGCCGGCGCAGCCCCGCCCGGCGGGACGGATCAGGCGGCGGCGGCGGCTGCCCGGCCGGGCACGCCCAGGCGCTGCGGCGACACGTATTCCTGCCGGTAGACCTCGAACGGCAACGTGTCGGCGGCCTCGATCGCGGCCTGGTCCTGCACCGACTGCGCGGCCAGGGCCTCGAAGCGCTGCTGCTGCGCGGCGGTCCAGGACAGGGCCAGCAGGGCCTGGTGCGTGGCGCGCGAACGCTCGCGGGTGAAGCCGGCGAACGAGCCCGCGTGTTCGCCGGCAATGGCGGCCAGCACGCGCGCCGAAGGCAGTTGCGCCGGATCACGCAGCATGGCAGCGGCGTGCGCCACGGCGTCGGCATGGCCCGTGCCGCCGGCCTGGGCATCGAGCCGGGCGGCGATGGGGGCGCACTGCGCCAGGATCTCGGCGCCCCACTGCACCAGCGGCACTTCGGTGCCGGCACGGCGCAGCGTCACGCCGGGCTCGCGGCCGCGCGCGGCCGTGGTGTGCTGGTTGTGCTTGAGTTCGGCGATCTCGGCCGGCGTGTCGGCGGGGCTGTCGGCCAGCAGGCAGTGCAGCAGGAACACGTCGAGGAAGCGCATGGTGGGCGCGGCGATGCCCAGCGGCTCGAACGGGTCGAGGTCCATCAGGCGCACTTCGACGTACTCGACGCCGCGCTCGCGCAGCGCGTGCAGCGGACGCTCGCCCGGGAAGATGGTGCGCTTGGGGCGGATGGTGCCGTAGAACTCGTTCTCGATCTGCAGCAGCGTGGTGGCGAGCTGGTTGTAGTCGCCGCCGGGGTTGCGGATGCCCACCGCTTCGTAGGCGGGCCAGGGCCGGGTGAGCGCGTCGTGCAGCGAGGCCGCGTAGTTCTCGAGACTGTTGTAGCTCACGTTGAGCGAGGCCTGCGCGTCGCTCTGGTAGCCCAGCCGGCCCATGCGCAGCGAGGTGCCGTGTGGCATGTGCATGGTGTCCGCAGACAGCGGCTGCAGCTCGTGCTCGCGGCCGTCGACGAAGCTGGCGCCCAGGGCGGGCGAGGCACCGAAGAGGTAGAGCAGCAGGAAGGCCTGCCGCCGGAAGTTGCGGATCAGCGAGAAGTAGCCCTCGTTGTCCACGCCGGGCAGCGACCAGTTGTAGTGGATGCCCGAGATGGTTTGCATGCGCCGGCCATAGCGGTGCCCCAGGCCCATGCGGTAGACGCTCTTGGCGCGGCCGACGTTCGAGTTGCCGTAGCGGCCCAGCGGAATGGTTTCGTCGGTGGGCAGGTGACAGGGCATGCTCGACACCCACATCGATTCTTCGCCCAGCTCGCGCAGCGCGCGTGCCGTGAACTGATGCACCTCGCGCAGCTCGGCCAGCGCGGCATCGATGCCGCGATGCGCGCCGGTGATGAGTTCGAGTTGCGACTCGCTGTAGTCGGTGGTGATGTGCGGATGCGTGAGCGCCGAGCCCAGCGCGGCCGGATGCGGCGTGAGCGCCAGTGCGCCCCCGGGCTGCGCCCGCAGGCTTTCCTTCTCGATGCCGCGGCGCATGCCGGCGAACGCGGCATCGGGCAGGCGAGCGAGTCGCTCCTCGATCATCGGCATGGCGGTCTGGACCCTCAGGATTCTTCTGGTTGGGGGGCGCAAGTTACCACGGGTGGCGGCTGGGGGCGTCGCGATGCAGGCAAAAGACGGCAGGGCCGCACGGTATTGCCCGGCCGCGCGGCAGTCGGGCCGGATTTCGGCTTGGAACGCGCATCACGGCGCCATGCGGTCGCGCCGCGCCAGGCCCGGAAACAGGCGGATCCAGGCCAGCGCCACCATCACGGTGGCCACGCCGCCGAAAGCCACGGCACCGACCGGGCCGAGGAAGGTGGCCATCGCACCCGCCCTGAACTCTCCCAGCTGGTTGGAAGCACCGATGAACACCGAGTTGACGGCCGCCACCCTGCCCCGCATCTCGTCGGGTGTCTCCAGCTGCACCAGCGTGATGCGCGTGACCACGCTCACCTCGTCGGCGGCGCCGGTGACGGCCAATGCGGCGAGCGACAGCCAGAAACTCTCCGACAACCCGAAGACCAGCGTCGCCAGCCCGAACACACCCACCGCGGCCAGCAGCTTGTAGCCGACGTGCCGCTCCAGCGGCCAGCGCACCAGTACCAGCGACATGGCCAGCGCCCCGACGGCCGGCGCCGCGCGCAGCAGGCCCAGCGCCACCGGCCCGGCCTGCAGGATGTCGCGCGCGAAGATGGGCAACAGCGCGACGGCGCCGCCCATCAGCACGGCGAACAGGTCGAGCGAGGACGCACCCAGCAGCACCTTGCGGTTCCAGATGAAGCCCACACCGCGGAACATGCCGCGCCAGCCCTCTCGCGCCGGCTGCGGGGGCGCGGTGTAGCGCACGGCCAGCGTGAGCGCGCAAGCGGTGGTCAGAAGGCCCGTGCAGAGCACGTAGACGGCGCTCGCGCCCGCCATGTACACCAGCCCGCCCAGCGCCGGCCCGCAGATCACCGCGCCCTGGGTGCCGATGGAGGACAGCGCGATCGCGCGCGGCAGCAGGTGGCGCGGCACCAGCAACGGCACCAGCGCCTGCTGCGACGGCATCTGGAACGCCCGCACGCTGCCCAGCAGCAGCGACAGCGCCAGGATCAGCCCGCGCGTGGCCCAGCCGCCTTGCGTGGCGAACGCCAGCAGCACGGCGATCAGGGTCTGCACGGCCATGCAGGCCGCGAAGATGCGGCCCCGGTGCGCGCGATCCACCAGCTGTCCGGCCGGCAGCGTGAGCAGCAGCGCCGGCACGAACTGCAGCAGCCCGACCAGGCCCAGATCCCAGGCGCTGCCGGTGATGTCGTACATGTGCCAGGCCACGGCCACCATGAGCATCTGGTTGGCCAGCAGGCCGGCCAGGCGTGCATACCAGAAGCGGACGAAAGAGCGGTGCCGGAACAGCTCGGACAGGGCAGGCCGTTCGGCGGGAGGCGGGAATGGAGAAGACACGCGAAAAGATGGCAGGACGAGCGCGGCGACATGCGCTCGGGGCGAGTAGCGCCGGCCGGCATCGTCGCAGATTTCGGCCGGCCTTGCAGCGGGCGTCGGCCAGCGCCGCGATGCAATCGCATGATGCGATCAATGTCCGATCAATTTTCCGCCACGGAATGCCTAGAATTTCAGGGCCGGTACAGCGCTGGAACGTGCAGCGCAACGCGGCCATCTACATCCACGAGCACGACTTCGGCCATCCATCACTCCGCCATGACTGCGATCACCACTCACTGGCGCCGCCGGCTGCGCACCAGCGGCCAGCCGGCCTACCTGCTGCTGGCCGACCTGATCGCCGAGGACGTGCGTCACGGCCGGCTGGCCGCGCGCGATCGGCTGCCGCCGCTGCGCGAACTGGCCGACGACCTGCGCCTGAACTACAGCACTGTGGCGCGCGGCTACGCCGAGGCCCGGCGGCGCGGCTTGATCGATTCGCGCGTGGGCATGGGCACCTACGTGCGCGCGGGCAGCGCCTCGCCGCGCACGCGCGGCACGCTGGAGATGACCATGAACCTGCCGCCCGAGCCCGCCGACGCCGCCCTGCTGGCGCGCCTGCGCGACGGCGCGGCGGGCCTCTTCGCCGGCACCGAGCCGCACGACCTGCTGCGCTACCAGGAGTTCGGCGGCGCGCCGCACGACCGTGCCGTGGCCGCGCACTGGCTGGGCGCGGTGCTGCCGGGCGCGCGGCTCGATGCGCTGGTGCTCACGCCCGGGGTGCATGCGGCGCTGGCCACGCTGCTGGGCCTGCTGGCGCGGCCGGGCGAGTGGATCTGCGTGGAATCGCTCACCTACCCGGGCCTCAAGGCCATCGCCGCGCACCTGGGATTGAGGCTGCACGCACTGCCGATGGATGCCGACGGGCCGCTGCCCGACGCGCTGGAGCATGCCATTCGCACCCTCGGGCCGCGAGCGCTCTACTGCAACCCGACGTTGCTCAACCCCACCACCGCCACGGTGCCGGTCGCGCGGCGCGAAGCGCTGGCTCGCATCGCGCTGCGCCACGGCCTGACCATCGTGGAGGACGACGCCTATGGCCTGCTGCCCTCCCGTCCCACGCCGCCGCTGGCCACGTTCGCCCCGGCCCTCACCTGGTACCTGAGCGGCCTGTCCAAGTGCTTCGGTGCCGGCCTGCGCAGCGGCTGTGTGCTCGCGCCCTCGCCGGCCCAGGCACAACGGCTGGCCGCCGCGCTTCGCGCGACCACGGTGATGGGATCGCCGGTCACCCAGGCCCTCGCCACGCGCTGGATCGAAGACGGCACGGCCACCGCCATGCTCGCCGCCGTGCGCCGCGAAAGTGCAGCGCGCCAGCAGATCGCCGCGCGGCTGCTGGGCGCGCATGGTTTGCAGGCCCATCCCGAAGGCTTTCATGCCTGGCTGCCACTCGCGGCCGGCTTCGACGCCACCGACACCGCCGCGCTGCTGCGCGCCCAGGGTGTCGCCGCCGTGGCCAGCCAGGCGTTCGCCACCGATGGCGAGCCCCCTGCCGCGCTGCGCCTGTGCCTGGGCGGGCCGCAGTCCACCGCCGCCTGCGAGCAGGCGCTGCGGCGCGTGGTCCATGTGCTGGAACATCCGCACGCCAGTGGCGCCATGGCGCTGTGAACGCTCAAGACCTGGACGAAACCATGACCCCGATGATCGCAATCCTCCACCGCCGCCGCCCGTGGGCCGCCGTGCTGTCGCTGCTGTCACTGCTGTGGCTGGCGCTGCTACCCGCCGCCTGGGCAGCTCCGGCCTACGTGCCCGATGCGCGCTTTGCCGACACCCTGGCGCGCCGGATGGAAAGCTGCGCCGCCTGCCACGGCGCCCAGGGCCGCGCCGGCCCGGATGGCTACTACCCGCGCATCGCGGGCAAGCCCGCCGGCTACCTCTACAACCAGCTGCTCAACTTCCGCGACGGGCGCCGCCACTACGGGCTGATGCTGCGCATGGTCGATCCGCTCACCGATGCCTACCTGTGGGAGATCGCGCATTACTTCGCCGCGCTCGACCTGCCTTACCCCGCGCCACAGCCGTCCACGGCGCCGCCTGCCCTGCTCGAGCGGGGCCGCCAGCTCGTGCAGCAGGGCGACAGCGCGCGCGGCGTGCCCGCGTGCGTTGCGTGCCACGGCGCGGCGCTGACCGGCGTGGCGCCCAACGTACCGGGCCTGCTCGGTCTTCCACGCGACTACCTGGCCAGCCAGCTCGGCGCCTGGAAAGCACGCGTGCGCAGCGCCCACGCGCCCGATTGCATGGCGCAGATCGTGGAGCGCCTCGCCCCCGAAGACCTGGCCGCCGCGTCGAACTGGCTCGCGGCGCAGCCGCTGCCGGCCGACACGCATCCGGCGCCCGCCCCGCCACAAGCCTGGCCCATGGCCTGCGGCAGCGCCGTGCTGCCCGATCGCGCACCGCCGGCTGCGGCCGGCACGGAGAGCCACCGATGAACAGCCTGCCCGCAACCTCGACCCGCCCACGCCTGTGGCCACGCGTTGCGCTCGGGCTGCTGCTGGCGCTGGCGCTGGCCGCCGCCGCGATCGCCTGGCTGAACCTGCGCGGCGAAGACGCCATCGACGACGCGCCGCCACCCGCCCTCTCGGCACTCGATGCCGCGCAGGTCGAACGCGGCGCCTACCTCGCACGCGCCGGCAACTGCATGGCCTGCCACACGGCACGCGGCGGTGCCGCCGGCGCGGGTGGCCGGCCCATCGAGACGCCCTTCGGCATCGTCTATTCGAGCAACCTCACGCCCGATGACGACACCGGCCTAGGCCGCTGGAACGCCAGCCACTTCTGGCGTGCGCTGCACAACGGCCGCTCGCGCGACGGCCGGCTGCTCTACCCGGCATTCCCCTATCCCAACTACACCGAGATCACGCGCGAGGATTCGGACGCGCTCTATGCGTGGCTGCGTACCCTGCCCGCCGCCAGGCAGCCCAACGCGGCACACGACCTCGCCTCGCCATTCGACACGCAGGCCGCGCTCGCCGTGTGGCGGGCGCTGTACTTCCGTGCCGGCACGTTCGAGCCGGCGCCGGCACAAGGCGCGCAGTGGAATCGCGGCGCCTACCTGGTGCGCGGCCTGGGCCATTGCGCCGCCTGCCATTCGGCGCGCAACGCGCTGGGCGGCAGCGAGGACGCATCGGCCCTGGCCGGCGGGCTGATACCAGTACAGAACTGGTATGCGCCCTCGCTCTCGGCCCCCACCGAGGCCGGCGTGGCGCACTGGTCGCGCGACGAAGTGGTCAAGCTGCTGCGCGACGGCTATTCGGCGCACGGCCAGGTCACCGGACCGATGGCCGAGGTGGTGCTCTACAGCACGCAGCACCTGAGCGCGGCCGACCTCGACGCCATGGCCACCTACCTGCAGGCATTGCCACCGCGCGATATCGCACCGCGTCCGCGCGTGGACGTGCCACCGCAGATGGCCGCACGTGGCGAGGCCATCTACACCGCCAACTGCATCAACTGCCACGGCGCGCGCGGCGAAGGCGTGCCCGGGGCCTACCCGCCGCTGGCGGGCAACCGCGCGGTCACGATGAACAACCCGGCCAACCTCGTGCAGATCGTGCTGTACGGCGGCTTCGGCCCGGCGACGGCCGGCCATCCCCGCCCGTTCGGTATGCCGCCCTACGTGCTGGCACTGAGCGACGAAGACGTGGCCTCGGTCCTCACGCACATCCGCGGCCAGTGGGGCAACCGCGCGCCGGCCGTCAGCACGCTCGACGTGGCTCGCGTGCGCGGAGGGCCGCCGCGATGAACCCGGCGCCGGTGCATCACGACCTGTGCGTGCTGCATGCCGACGACGCGCTGCTGGTGCTCGTCAAGCCGGCCGGGCTGCTGTCCGTGCCGGGGCGCGGCCCCGACAAGCAGGATTGCCTGTCGGCCCGCGCGCAGGTGCTCTACCCCGACGCGCTGATCGTCCACCGCCTCGACATGGCCACCAGCGGCCTCATGCTGATGGCGCGCGGCGCCGGTCCGCTGCGCGCGCTGGGCGATGCGTTCGCAACGCGGCGCGTGCACAAGCGCTACGAGGCCGTGGTGAGCGGCGAGCCGCAGAACGACCTCCACGCGTCGGCGGGCGACGGCTGGAACCGCATCGATGCCCCACTGATCGCCGACTGGCCCAACCGCCCGCTGCAGAAGATCGATGCCGTGGAGGGCCTGCCCAGCCTCACGCGCTGGCGCACGCTCGGCCGTTGGGACGGCAGCGACGGTACGCTGGCCACGCGCGTGCTGCTGGAGCCGGTCACCGGGCGTTCGCACCAGTTGCGCGTGCACCTGATGAGCATCGGCCACCCGATCCTGGGCGATGCCTTCTATGCGCCGCCGGCCGTGCAGGCGCTATCGCCACGCCTGCTGCTGCACGCCAGCGAGATCGGCTTCGACCATCCAGTAAGCGGTGAGTCGATGCGCTTCGAAAGCCACGCGCCGTTCTGAGCGCGGCCCGCCGACCGGCGACCCAGGAACTCCGGCCGGCCAGGGCGCTCTGACTCTCCATCGCGCCGGCCAGGCGCTCGACAGGACGAGCCCCCATGCCCAGCCATCCGCGCCAACTTTCTGCTGCCCCCACCGCCGATCGCCGCCTCGCCACGGCGGCCCTGGTCTTCGCGCCCGCGTTGCTGCTGGGCATGCGGGGAGCCCGCGCGCAGGGTCGGCGCATGCTCACGCCTTCCCAGACCGAAGGCCCTTTCTATCCGCTGCAACTTCCGGCCGACCGGGACCACGATCTGCTGGCCAACGGCGCCGCGCACTACGCCCGCGGCACGCCCGTGTGGCTGGAGGGCGAGGTGACCGACGTGGAGGGCCGTCCCGTGCGCGGCGCCGACATCGAGATCTGGCAGTGCGATGCCGACGGCCACTACCACCATCCCGGCGATGGCGGTCGCGCCGATCCGCACTTCCAGGGCTTCGGACGCATGCGTGTGGGCGCGGATGGTCGCTACCGCTTCCGGACCATCGAGCCCGTGCCCTACACCGGACGCACACCGCACATCCATCTGAAAGTGAAGCTCGGCTCGCGCGAGTTGCTCACCACGCAGGTCTACGTCGAAGGCCATCCGGGCAATGCGCGCGACTTCCTGTGGCGGCGGCTCTCCGATGCCGAACGCGCCGCCGTGACCGTGCCGTTCACGGCAGCAGGCGGCGGCCGCATGGCACGCCTGCCCGTGGTCGTGGCGGCCTGAAGCACGGGCACGGCGACGGCGTGCGCTTACCATCGGGCGCATGCTGCTCACCTCCTCCACCGACACCGGGGCCACGCCGGCCGCCATCGGGCCTTCACACGGCGCGCGCCACCTCACCATCCTCACCGGCGGATCGCGCGGCATGGGCCTGGCCATGGCGCTGCAACTGATGTCGGCCGACCGGCTGCTGCTGTGCATCTCGCGCCAGCGCAATGAATCGCTGGATGCCGAGGCCCAGGCCATCGGCGCACGGGTGGAGCAGTGGAGCTTCGACCTCTCGGAGGCGTCGGAAGCCGCGATGCAGCTGGCCTCGTGGCTGGCCGCACCCGCCGCCGACACCTATGCGACGGCCACGCTGATCAACAACGCCGGTGTGGTGCCGCGCATCACACCGCTGGCCGACGCGCGATCCGAGGACATCGCGCTGGGCCTGCGCGTGGGCCTGGAAGCGCCGATGCTGCTGACGGCGGCATTCCTGTCGGCCACGGCGGGCTGGGTGGGCGAGCGGCGCGTGCTCAACATCTCGTCGGGCCTGGGCCGCCGTGCCATGGCCTCGCAAGGGCCCTACTGCGCGGCCAAGGCCGGCATGGACCACTTCACGCGCTGCCTTGCCCTGGAAGAAGCCGCGCGGCACAACGGCGCACGCGTGTGTTCGCTGGCCCCGGGCGTGATCGACACCGACATGCAGACCCATCTGCGCAGCGCCGACCCGGGCACGTTCGCCGATCAGCAGGGGTTCGCGCGCATGAAGACCGAAGGCCAGCTCACATCGCCCGACGATGCAGCGCGGCGCGTGCTGGCGTTTCTGGCGCGGCCCGCTTTCGGCAAGGAGCCGGTCGCCGACGTGCGCGCCGGCTGAAGCCTCAGCCCCGCACCACCAGCACCGGCAGCGTGGTGTGCGAGAGCACGCGCTGCGTCTCGCTGCCCAGCAGCAACTTCTCCAGGCCGGCGCGGCCGTGCGAGCCCATGATGATGAGGTCGACGTCGACGCCGGTGGCGGCCTCGAGGATGCCCTCGAATACCGATTGCCCCTCGATCGTGCGCTGCGTGCAGGGCACGCCTGCGGCAGCCGCCGTTTCGGCCGCTGTGGCCAACGCCTTGGTCGCGCTGGCCTTGGCCGCCGTCAGGTACTCGGCCTGGCCGAAAGCGAAGTCGGCACCGATGCCCACGAATGGGTAGGGATCGATGACGTGGATCACGGTGATGCGGCCGTCGAACGCGCGTGCGAGCTGCACGGCCTTGTCCATCGCCACCAGGGCAGTCGTCGATCCATCGACAGGGACGAGGATGTGCTTGAACATGATGCGGCTCCTTTCGTGCGCTGGGTGGTTCGTCGGCCTGTCCCAATGTAGCGGCGGGCCTTGTTCCTCAATGTAGGACGTTGCCCTGTGACCGCCAAGCCCGCGCGGACCCCGACGAGTGCCCGATCGCGCCGCGTTTGATGCAGCGCAACGGCTTGCTCAGGCCCCGTTGCCCTGGAAACCGCCCGCGCGGCAGGTCAGCACGAGCGTGTCGCGGTGGCCGCCGGCTTCGGCATCGATTGGCTGGATAGGCGTGGATTCGTGGATCACGCGCTCGTCGTCGAGCAGCAGCAGCGACCACGGCTCGGTGAGCGTGAAGCGCTGCCCATTGGGACCGCCGGCCTCGAACACGCGCGTCTCGCCACCCTTGATGCCATGGCGGCTGATCATGAACACCGCGACCAGCTCCACGCCGTCGCGGTGCGCGCCCTCGGGTGTGGGCCGGCCGATGCCGCCCTCGGTGTCGATGCGGAACTGGTGCGCTTCGACGAACCAGGGA
>JAGOCV010000300.1 GCA_017998575.1 Burkholderiaceae bacterium | reverse complement strand
CTACGGCCTGGCCGCGGGCGTGTTCACCAACTCCATGCAGCATGCGCTGCGCGCCGCACGCACGCTGGAAGTGGGCTCGGTGCACATCAACGAGGCCTCCAGCTCGCGCGCCGACCTGATGCCCTTCGGCGGCTGCAAGGACAGCGGCTTCGGCCGCGAAGGCCCGGCGCACGCGGCACGCGAGATGAGCGAAGAGCGCCTGGTCACCATCGCCAGCGTGTGAGCGGGGACCACGCCATGAACGCACTCTCCTGGTATTGCTGTCCCACCAAGATCCACATGGGCCCGGGCGCCCACGCAAAGGTCGGCGAGGTGGTGCAGGATCTGGCCATCTCCCGCGTGTTCGTCGCGATCGACGAGGCGCTGCTGAAAAGCGCGCTGTGGGAACGCGTACAGGCCCTGCTGCAGGCCGGCGGCGTGACCACCGCCGTCTTCACCGGCATCGAGCCCGATCCCAGCGCGCACACGGTGGAACGCGCCTTCGCTGCCGCGCAGGCACTGGACGCCCAGGCGGTGCTGGCCATCGGCGGCGGCAGCACCATGGACGTGGCCAAGGCCGTGGCCATCCTGGCCACCAACGGCGGCCGCATCCACGACTACGAAGGCATCGACAGATTCACGCGGCGCCCGCTGCCGCGCATCGCGGTGCCGACCACGGCCGGCACCGGCTCCGAAGTGTCGGGCTCGTGCGTGATCACCGACACCGAGAAGAACCTCAAGATGTCGATCCGCCACGCGCAGTTCAACCCCGCCGACATCGCCATCCTCGATCCGCTGGCCGTCAGCACGGTGCCGGCGCACGTGGCCGCGCATTCCGGGCTCGACGCGTTCGTGCATGCGCTGGAGAGCTATGTGTCGCTGCAGGCCAACCCGGTCACCGACGCCCTCAACCTGCACGCGATCGAGCTGCTGTCGGCCCATCTGCGTCCGTTCGTCGCGCAGCGCGCCAACGCCGATTCGGCGCTTGCCATGCTGTGCGGCTCCACCCTGGCGGGCATGACCTTCGGCATCACCGGCCTGGGCAACGTGCACTGCATGGCGCGCTTCGTGGGCACGCAGCTGCACCTCTCGCACGGCCTGTCGAACGCGCTGTGCCTGCCGACGGTGGCACGCTTCAACCTGGCCGCCACGCCAGCGAAGTTCGCGCGCGTGGCCCAGGCCATGGGTTGTCATGTCGAAGGGCTGACGCAACTGGAGGCCGCTCGCGAGGCCGTGCGGGCCATTGCCGAGCTGTGCGCCGACCTGGGCATCCCGGCGCGGCTGCGCGAGGTGGGCGCCACCGAAGACAGCCTGCCCGAACTGGCGCGACTGTGCGCGGGCGCGGGCTACAACCGCTGGAACCCGCGCCACACCAGCCAGGACGACTTCCTGAACCTGTTCCGGCAGGCGTTCTGAGGCTCGCCATGGCACCGCCCTCGCCCCTCTCACGGGGCGGGCTTCGGGTCAGGCGTTCTCCAGCGCCGCCACGCCGGTGATGCGCAGGCCCGCGCCCGGCACCTTGTAGGCCATGTTGATCGAGATCAGGATCGAGGTCAGCGCCTCGGCCGCGGCCGAATTGCAGATGGGCCCGGCCTGCACGCCGCGCAGGCCCACGTCGTTGACCAGCCCGACCACCGTCTGGCGCGCCGGGATGTCGTCGCCGCAGACCAGCACGTCGCAATCGATGGCGTGGTCCAGATCCTTGAGGTGGTGAGCCGAAACGTTCTGGAACGCCGACACCACGCGCACCCCGGCGCCCAGCAACGCCTGGATCGCCGCGACGGCCGAGCCGCCCTCGGGCAACTGCACGCGGTTGACCTTGGGCGGCACCAGCGGCACGGTGGCATCGATCAGGATCTTGCCGGCAAGCGCGGCGCGCACCTCTTCCACCGTCGCGCGCTGGGCGGCGTGAGGCACTGTCAGCACCACGATGTCGGCCGCCCGGGCCGCGCCCAGGTTGTCCTGCCAGGTGATGGCCTCACGGCCCAGCAGGGCGTTGAGCTCGGATACGCGCCCCGCCGCCTTGTCGGGGCTGCGCGAGCCCAGGATCACGCGATGGCCGGCATGGGCCCAGCGCAGCGCCAGGCCGCTGCCTTCGGCCCCGGTGCCGCCGAGCACGGCGAGGGTGAATTTCTGATGCGGGTCGGGGGTCGGGTTCGAGGTCATGCGGTGGCGGCCAGGGAGTTGGCAGGGGTAAGGATGGATCGGTCTGTCGCGGCAGGTGCCGGACGCATGTCTGCCGGGAGCAGGATCTGGTTGGGCCGCTTGAGCGCGGGCGTGAGCTGCACGGCCTGCAGGTCGGCAGCGACGTAGGACGCCGCCACCTGGCCGGCCGGCGGTGTGCCGTAGAGCGTGTTGCGCTGCTGCGCCTGGCGGCCCATCGCGGTGATCAGCGCGTCCATGGCCGCCGGGCCCATCTCCTGGCCATGCTCGGTGCCCGCGGCGCGCGAGATGCTTTCGTTCATCAGCGTGCCGCCCAGGTCGTTGGCGCCGGCCTGCAGTGCCGCGCGTGCCCCCTCGGGCCCGAGCTTGACCCAGGACACCTGGATGTTCGGGATCACCGGGTGCAGGGCCAGCCGTGCCACGGCATGCATCAGCACGGCTTCGCGGTAAGTGGGGCCGCGCCGCGCCAGGCCACGACGGTAGATCGGGGCCTCCATGTGCACGAAAGGCAGCGGCACGAACTCGGTGATGCCGCCGGTGCGCTGCTGCAGTTCGCGCAGGCGGCGCAGGTGCAGCGCCACGTGGCCGGCCTGCTCGACGTGGCCGAACATGATGGTCGAAGTCGTCTTCAGGCCCACGCGGTGCGCCGCCTCGATCACATGCAGCCAGCCGGCACTGTCGAGCTTGTCGGGACAGATCTGCGCACGCACGTCGTCCGACAGGATCTCGGCCGCCGTGCCGGGCAGCGAGCCCAGGCCGGCATCGCGCAAGCGCTCGAGGAACTGCGTGACCGTCAGGCCCAGCGTGGCTGCGCCGTGGCTGACCTCCAGTGGCGAGAAGGCATGCACGTGCATGCCTGGCACCGCATCCTTCACGGCGCGCACGAAGGCCAGGTAGTTCTCGCCGGTATAGCCCGGATGGATGCCGCCCTGCATGCAGACCTCGGTGGCGCCGCGCGCCCAGGCTTCCTGCGCGCGGCGCGACACCTCCTGCAGCGCCAGGTCGTAGGCAGGGCCGCGCAGGTCCTCGTGGCCGCGTCCCTTGGAGAACGCGCAGAAGCTGCACTTGTGGCGGCAGACGTTGGTGTAGTTGATGTTGCGGGTGACCACGTAGCGCACGGTGTCCCCCACGGTGCCGCGCCTGAGTTCATCGGCCGCCTCGCACACCAAGGCCAGATCGGGTCCGCGCGCGCGCAGCAGCGTCTCGATCTGCGCCTGCTGCAGCGCCTCGCCGCCGCGCGCGCGCGCCACCGCTTCGCGCACGGCCGCCGTGGGCGCGCCCGGCAGGCCCAGGAGCGGCGGAACGCCGGCGTTGGCCAGGCCCGGCGACCACGCGTCGGTGCGAGCCAATCCATCGGCATCGAGCGCGCGCCGCAGCGGCACCTGCAGCGCCGGGTCGACCCAGCGCGCCATGTCGAGCGCATGCGACGGATAGATCGCCGCGCGCTCGGCCAGCGTCTTGCCCGCGCGCGCCGTGCGCTCGCGCAGCGCCGCGAGGTGCGGCCACGGGGCCTCGGGATTGACGTGGTCGGGCGTGACCGGCGAGATGCCGCCCCAGTCGTTGATTCCGGCCTCGACCAGGCGCGGGTAGTCGGCGGGCGACAGGTTGGGCGGCACCTGCAGGTTCATCTGCGGGCCCAGCACCAGGCGGGCGCAGGCCACGGTCCACATCAGCTCGTGCAGGTCGGGCTCGGCGCGGCCGGCCCACTTGGTGGCCTCCTTGGCGCGGAAGTTCTGCACGATGACTTCCTGCACATGGCCGAATTCGCGGTGCGCGTCGCGGATCGCGAACAGCGCATCGAGCCGCTCCTGGCGCGTCTCGCCGATGCCGATCAGGATGCCGGTGGTGAACGGCACGCGCGCTTCGCCGGCGGCGCGCAGCGTGGCCAGCCGCAGCGCGGGCGCCTTGTCGGGCGAGCCGAAGTGCACGCCGCCGCGCTGGCACAGGCGCTCCGACACGCTCTCCAGCATCACGCCCTGCGACACCGACACGCGGCGCAGCCGCTCGATGTCCTCGCGCGTCATGACGCCGGGATTCACATGCGGCAGCAGGGTGGTCTCGCGCAGCACCAGTTCGCACATGGCCACGAGATAGTCGAGTGTGCTGGCGTAGCCCAGCGCATCCAGCGCCTCGCGCGCGGCGCGATGCCGCAACTCGGGCTTGTCGCCCAGGGTGAACAGCGCCTCGGCGCAGCCCGCCGCCTCGCCGGCACGCGCGATCTCCAGCACCTGGGCGGGCGAGAGATAGGCCGGCACGCCCGCGCGCGGCGACTTGGCGAAGGTGCAGTAATGGCACACGTCGCGGCACAACTGCGTGAGCGGGATGAACACCTTGCGCGAGTACGTCATGAGGCCGCCATGGCCCTCGTCGCGCAGCCGCGCGGCGGCCTGCAGCAAGGTGGGCAGAGGGGTGTCCAGCAGGGCGGCTGCCGCCCACGGGGTCGGCTCGCCAGCCGTCGTTTCGTTCGTCGTCGTCTCCATGGATATCAGTGTATACCAGCGCATCCCAAAATGCATCCGATGCTATTCTCGCGGCTGCTCCAAACGTGAAGGAAGCCTTGCCGATGTACATCGCCGGTGCCTATGAACACCCCACCCGCCGGGCCGACGACAAGTCGGTGGCCCAGCTGCATGCCGAGTCCGCGGCCGGCGCGCTACGCGACGCCGGCCTGAGCAAGGACGACGTGGACGGCTACTTCTGCGCCGGCGACGCCCCCGGCC
>JAGOCV010000299.1 GCA_017998575.1 Burkholderiaceae bacterium | reverse complement strand
GCTGAATGCGCCGCAGGTGGCCGCCGATGCGCAGGGCGCAGCCGCAGCGCTCGCGGCCGCCCTGGCGGCTGGTGGCACGGGCAGGACCGCCGATGCGACAGACCCCACCGCGCCGGCCGCCGACACCGGCATGCCCGCGCTCGGCGCCGTGGGCGATGCCGCCCCCGCACCGGCAGCGGCCACGCTCACCGCGCCCACCGCACGTGGCGCGCGTGCCGACGGCGAGACCGGGGTCGGCACCGAGGCTGAACGCGGACGTGCCGCGCGTGCCCGCGGGCTGGGCGCTGCCGTGAGCGGCGCGCCGGCCGCCGGCGGGGCCACTGCCGCCGCGGCCAGCGCCGCCAACCCGGGCACGTCGGCCTTGCAGGCGCTGCAGCACAGTGCCGCGCAGGCGGCCCAGAGCGCCGCACGCGACGTCCAGCAGGCGCAGGCCGGCCAGCCGACGATGCGCGGCGAGGAGCTGGATCCTTCGCTCGGCGCGGCGCTGCAGGCCCTGACCACCGAGGGCGGCGTCGGCCGTCGCCTGGCGCGCGCCGAAGGCCGCGGCGAGGAAGTCCGCACGCCCGGCGGCAGCGCCTGGCAGGCCGACGGCGTGGGCAGCCGCCACACGCTGACAGCCGATGCGCCCTTGCCCGTGGCCACGGCCGGCATCGACACGGCCGCCTCCGGCATGGACGACCGGATGGATGCCCAGATGAGCTACTGGCTGTCGCAGAAAACGCACAACGCCGAGCTGACGCTGGACACCCAGGACGGCCGCAGCGTGGAGGTGAGCATCGCCCTGAACGGCCGCGAAGCGCAGGTGGCGTTCCGCGCCGAGCAGGCCGGCACGCGCGAACTGCTGGGCAGTGCGCTGCCGCAGTTGCGCGAGGCGCTGGACGGGCAGGGACTGGTGCTGGCCGGCGTCACCGTGGACAGCTTCGGCGCGCGCGGCCAGCAGGGCGATGGCGGCCAGGGCGAGGCCGGGCGCCAGGGGCGCGGCGGTGCAGGCCAGCGCACGGTGGCGCTGGACGGCGTGGGGGCCAGCGGCGCACAGCGCGCGGCGGCACGCACAGGCAGTTCTGGTAGCGGGCTCGACCTGTACGTCTGAGCGTCCCCGCGACCGCAGCGGCGGGTGGGCCCCGTCGTCATCCTCTGCCGATCCTTGCGTTAGCGCGGTTTTTCCACCGCTAATCACACGCTAAAGTTTTGGCCGGTCCCGAATAATGAACTCCACGGGGCCGGAGCACGCGTGTGGCGCGCGCCCATCACCCCGAAGGAATCACCGTGGCAGAAGCAAACCAGACTGAACCCAAGAAAAAAGGCGGCAAGCTGATCATCATCCTCGCGGTGGTGGCGGTACTGCTGGCCGGTGGTGTGGGCGCCGGCGTATGGTTCTTCATGAAGAGCCAGGCGCCCGCGCATGCCGAGGAAGCCAAGCCCGCGCCGGCCAAGCCGCCGGCCTATCTGCCGCTGGAGACCATGGTGGTCAACCTGGCCGATCCGGGCGGCGAGCGCTTCGCGCAACTGGGCATCACCATCGAGCTGGCCGAGGACAAGGCGGCCGAGCGCATCCGCGCCTTCCTGCCCAGCATCCGCAGCTCGATCCTGCTGCTGGTGTCGCAGCGCACGTCCGAAGAGCTGCTGACGCGCCAGGGCAAGGAAAAGCTGGCGGCCGACATCGCCGTGGTCGTGGGCCGCCCGCTGGGCGATGCCGAAGACCTCGAAGCCTATGCCAAGGCCATGGCCCAGGCGGCCTCGGCCGCCGAGGCGCCCAAGCTGGCAGCCGCGCGCGCGGGGGGCAACCCGGTGCGTGGCGTGCTGTTCTCCAGCTTCATCATCCAGTAACCCTCCATCGCCCCGCGCAGGAAACCCCATGAGCGAAGCCGAAGCCGCCGCCCCCCAGGCCGCCGCCGACGCGCCGGCCCCGATGCCGGCCGCGGTGGGCCCGCGGCGATACGACATCTCGAGCAAGGAGCGCGTGGTCGATGCGCGCATGCCGACGATGGACATCGTCAACGGCCGCTTCGCGCGCCACCTGCAGTCCGGTGTGTTCACGCTGCTGCGCCGCCATGCCGACGTGGCGGCCTCGCCGATCACGGTGCAGCGCCATTCGGCCTTCATGGCGGGCCTGGCCCCGACCTCGCGCCTGGCGCTGGCCAGCCTCAAGCCGCTGCGCGGCAACGCGCTGGTGGTGTGCGACGGCGCGCTGCTGCACGGCCTGGTGGAGACCATGTATGGCGGCCCCTGCCGCCTGCCCGCCGAGGTGCCCGAGCGTGAGCTGTCGGCCACCGAGCAGCGCGTGTTCACGCGCCTGATGGGTGTGATGTGCCACGAATACCGCCGCGCCTGGAAGGGCATCCACGACTTCGGCATCGAGCACCTGCGCCTGGAGCCGGTGCCGCAGTTCGCCGGTATCGCCGGCGCGGGCGAGGCCGTGGTCAGCACCACCTTCACGCTGACGGTGGGCGAGCTCACGGGCCCGCTGCACCTGTGCCTGCCCTACAGCGCGCTGGAGCCGCTGCGCGATCTGCTCTACGCCTCGCCGCTCGGCGACGCGGATGCGGTGGACCGCGGCTGGATCACGCTGCTCACACAGCAGTTGCAGTCGGCCGAGGTGTCGCTGGTGGCGCAGCTTGCCACGGCCGAGCTGACCATCGAGCAACTGCTGTCGATGCAACCGGGCGACTTCATCGAACTCGACCGCGCGCCGCGCATCGATGCCTGCGTGGACAACGTGCCGCTGTTCCGCTGCCACTACGGCACCAACGGCGGCAAGTACGCCCTGCGCATCGACGAATGCCTCACCTCCACCGGAGAAAACCATGGCCAATGAACAGAACGCCGAGTGGGCCGAGCCCCTGGACGCCCAGCAACCCCCGGAGGGCGCCAGCGCCAACGCTCCCGTGGCCGACATCCACCGCGTGCTCGACATTCCCGTGCAGCTGTCGGTGGAGCTCGGACGCAAGAAGGTGCCGATCAAGTACCTGCTGCAACTGGCCCAAGGCTCGGTGATCGAGCTCGACGCGCTGGCCGGCGAGCCGATGGACGTGCTGGTCAACGGCTACCTCATCGCCCAGGGCGAGGTGGTGGTGGTGAACGACAAGTTCGGCATCCGCCTGACCGACGTGGTCACACCCTCCGAGCGCCTCAAGCGCCTGAACCGCGCCTGATCTTGCGGCGGCCGCATCGTGCGGCAGCCATCCCTGTCCGGATTCTCCGAGCGCATTTCCGATGGAAACCTCCGCCATGGCCCAGTCGATCTTCCTGATCGTCGTCTTCATCGGCGTGCTGGCGCTGTTCCCGCTGGCCATCCGCTGGCTGCAGCGGCGCAACGGCCTGGCGGCCGGCGGCGGCCCGGCCGCGGCCGGCATGCGCGTCGTCTCCACGCTCGCCGTGGGGCCGCAGCAACGGCTGGTAACGGTGGAAGCCGGCCCCGAAGGCGCGCGCGCCTGGCTGGTGCTGGGCGTGACCGGTGCCTCCATCACCTGCCTGCACACCGTGCCGCTGAACGGTGCCCCCGTCGGCGGTGCGCCGGCTGCCGCCCCCGTGGCGGCCAACGCCCCCGCGCCGTCGTTCGCACGCCTCATCGAGGACCTGCCCCGTGGCTGACTCCGCTTTTTCCCGCGCCGCGCGCCGCGGTGCCCTGGCGGCACTGGCGCTGGTGTTCTGCGCGTTCCCGGTGCTGGCCCAACAGGCACCCGCGCCCAATGGGCAGCTGCCCCTGATCATCGGCAGCGGCCCCGGCGGCACCAGCTATTCGGTGCCGATCCAGACGCTGCTGTTCTTCACCGCGCTGTCGTTCCTGCCGGCCATCCTGCTGATGATGACGGGCTTCACGCGCATCGTGATCGTGCTGTCGCTGCTGCGCCAGGCGCTGGGCACGCAGTCGGCGCCGCCCAATCAGGTGGTGATCGGCCTGTCGCTGTTCCTCACGTTCTTCGTCATGGGCCCGACGTTCGACCGCGTGTACCGCGATGCCTACGTGCCCTACACCACCAATGCCGCTACCTTCGAGCAGGCCATGGAGCGCGCCGAGGCGCCGATGCGCGAATTCATGCTCAAGCAGACGCGCCAGGCCGACTTCGCGCTGTTCGCGCGGCTGGCCCGGCTCGAACCCAGCGTGACCGCCGAGACCGCGCCGCTGCGCGTGCTGGTGCCGGCCTTCGTGACCAGCGAGCTGAAGTCGGCGTTCCAGATCGGGTTCATGATCTTCATCCCGTTCCTCGTGATCGACATCGTGGTCTCCAGCGTGCTGATGTCGCTGGGCATGATGATGCTGTCCCCCGTGCTGGTGGCGTTGCCGTTCAAGCTCATGCTGTTCGTGCTGGCCGACGGCTGGAACCTGCTGATCGGCTCGCTGGCCGCCAGCTTCGCTGTATAGGAGCGCAACAATGAACGCCCAGATGGTGCTGACAGTGGGCCGCGACGCGCTCACCCTGCTGCTCATGGTCTCGCTGCCGATCCTGCTGTCGGTGCTGGTGGTGGGGCTGGTGGTCAGCATCTTCCAGGCCATCACCCAGATCCACGAGAACACGCTGGCCTTCGTGCCCAAGCTGATCGCGGCCGTGGTGGTGTTTGCCATCGCCGGGCCGTGGATGCTCTCCACGCTGGTGGACTACATCCGCCGCACGATCGAATCCATTCCGTCCATGGTGCTCTGACCGCGCGGCGGTCTCTCTGCGGGCGCGGCTGCCGTGATCACTTTCACCGAAGCGCAGTTGATGGCGTGGGTGTCGCCCATCCTGTGGCCGTTCCTGCGCGTGCTGGCGATGTTCAGCGTGGCGCCCGTGTTCTCGCAGCGCGCCATCCCGCTGCGCGCCAAGGTGGGCCTGGCGTTCCTGGTGGCGCTGTCGGCCCAGGCCACGCTGGGCAATCAGCCCGTGGTGTCGCTGAACAGTCCGCAGG
>JAGOCV010000038.1 GCA_017998575.1 Burkholderiaceae bacterium | reverse complement strand
CTATGGCGCGCGGCGCCGCATGGGCATGCTGTTCCAGTTCGGTGCCCTGTTCACCGACCTCTCGGTGTTCGAGAACGTGGCGTTCCCGCTGCGCGAGCACACACAACTGCCCGAGCCGATGATCCGCGACATCGTGCTCATGAAGCTCGACGCGGTCGGCCTGCGTGGCGCACGCGACCTGATGCCGTCAGAGGTGTCGGGCGGCATGGCGCGGCGCGTGGCGCTGGCCCGGGCCATCGCGCTCGACCCCGAGCTCGTGATGTACGACGAACCCTTCGCGGGGCTCGACCCGATCTCGCTGGGCACCGCCGCCCGGCTGATCCGCCAGCTCAACGACGCGATGGGCCTCACCAGCATCGTGGTGTCGCACGACCTCAATGAAACCTTCCAGATCGCGGACCAGGTGATCATCCTGGCCAACGGCGGGATCGCCGCACAGGGCACGCCGGCCGAAGTACGCGAAAGCACCGATCCGCTGGTGCACCAGTTCGTCAACGCGCAGGCCCAGGGGCCGGTGCGCTTCCACTACCCGGCACCCGACATCGACGTCGACTTCGGCGGAGGTTCGAAATGAGCTGGTACAAGCCCGCCGACGTCGGCCTGGCCACGCGCCAGTGGCTGGGTGAGCTGGGCCGCGGCGCACGCCTGTTCTGGCAGTTGCTGTGCCTGGCGGGCCCGGCGTTCCGCCGTTTCGGGCTGGTGCGCGACCAGATCCATTTCCTGGGCAACTACTCGCTGGCCATCATCGCCGTCTCGGGCCTGTTCGTGGGCTTCGTGATGGGGTTGCAGTTCTACTACGTGCTCATGCGCTTCGGCTCGGCCGACGCCTTGGGCCTGTCGGTCAACCTGGCGCTGGTGCGCGAGTTGGGACCGGTGCTCACGGGGCTGCTGTTCGCCGGCCGCGCCGGAACGTCGCTCACTGCCGAGGTGGGGCTGATGAAGGCCGGCGAACAGCTGTCGGCCATGGAAATGATGGCGGTCGATCCGTTGCGGCGCATCCTGGCGCCACGCTTCTGGGGCGGCGTGATCACGGTGCCGTTGCTGGCCGCGGTATTCAGTGCCGTGGCGATCGGCGGATGCTGGTTCGTGGGTGTGGTGCTGATCGGCATCGATGCCGGGGCTTTCTGGGGCCAGATGCAAAGCGGCGTCGACGTGTTCTCGGACGTGGGGAACGGCGCCATCAAGAGCCTGGTGTTCGGCGTGGCCGTGACGTTCATTGCCCTGCTGCAAGGGTACGAGGCGCATCCCACGCCGGAAGGCGTGTCGCGTGCGACGACGCGCAGCGTGGTGGTGGCGTCGCTGTCGGTTCTGGGTCTGGATTTCATCCTCACCGCGATGATGTTCAGCGTTTGAAGAAGGAGGGTGCGGATGCAACGCTCGAAGAATGATGTCTGGGTCGGCCTGTTCGTGCTGATCGGCGGCGCGGCGCTGGTGTTTCTGGCCTTGCAGGCGGCCAACCTGTTGACGCTCAATTTCCAGTCCAGCTATCCGGTGATCGCGAAGTTCGACAATATCGGCGGACTCAAGCCCAAGGCCGCGGTCAAGAGCGCCGGCGTCGTGGTGGGCCGCGTGGAATCCATCACATTCGATGACAAATCTTTCCAGGCCCGCGTCACGCTGGCGCTCGACCAGCGCTACGCTTTCCCCAAGGACAGTTCGCTGAAGATCCTCACCAGCGGCCTGCTGGGCGAGCAATACATCGGCATCGAGGCCGGGGCCGACGATGCCAATCTGGCGTCCGGCGACGTGGTTTCCAGCACCCAGTCGGCCGTCGTGCTGGAGAACCTGATCAGCCAGTTCCTCTACAGCAAGGCTGCGGAAGGCCCCGCAGACAACAACGCGCCCGCAGGCGCGAAAAAGTGAGCGAGAAGAGATGACTGCATACACGAGTCGCTGCGCCCGGCGACTGATTCCAGGCGGGTTGCTGCTGGCCATGATGGCGGGTTGCGCCACTGGCCCGCAGGCCGATCCGCGCGACCCGCTCGAACCGATGAACCGCGCGGTCACGCAGTTCAACGACGGCGTCGACCGCGCCGTGCTCAAGCCGGTCGCCACGGCCTACGTCAACGTGACGCCCGAGCTGATGCGTACGGGTGTCACCAATTTCTTCGCCAACCTGGGCGACGTCTGGTCGTTCGTGAATAACCTGCTCCAGTTCAAGGGCCAGGCCGCGGGTGAGAGCTTCATGCGCGTCAACGTCAATACCTTCATGGGCCTGGGGGGCGTGCTGGATGTCGCCAGCGAGATGCGCATCCCGCGCCACAAGGAAGACTTCGGCCAGACTCTGGGCTACTGGGGGGTGCCGGCTGGGCCATACGTCGTGCTGCCGATCTTCGGCCCTTCCACTTTGCGCGATACCGCCGCACTCCCGGTCGACTGGAAGGGCGATCTGGTCAACCAGATCGACCATGTCCGCACGCGCAACGTGACCAGCGTGTTGCGTGTGGTCAACACCCGCGCCAACTACCTGCGCGCAGGCGAGGTTTTCGACAACGCCGCGATCGACAAGTACAGCTTCACGCGCGATGTATACCTGAGCATTCGCGAAGCCGATGTCCAGGATCGCCCGGCGCCGGCGGCGGCGGGAGACGCCGACGACGGAGCCCTGCCGTCCGACGACGACGGGCGCCTGCCCGAATGACCTGCGCTGGAGGCCCGTTGCGGGTTCTGCAGCTGTTGCATTGAGACACAGAGGCGTGGAACCGCGGCAGGCCGCGGGGTTCCAACCGTCATCCGGACTTCTGTCCGAAAGAGAGGAAATACACATGATCAATCGCCGTTCTTTCAGCATCGCCGTGGTGTCGGTCTGCGCAGCGCTCGGCCTGCACGTTCCTGCCGCCCTGGCGGCCGACGAGGCCCCGGATGCGCTGATCAAGCGCCTGTCCACCGAAGTGCTGGACACCATCAAGGCCGATCGGGCCCTGCAGGGTGGCGACATGAACAAGATCATGGCGCTGGTGAACACGAAGATCATGCCCAACGTGAACTTCCAGCGCATGACGGCCGCTGCCGTGGGTCCGGGCTGGCGCCAGGCCACGCCCGAGCAGCGCACGCGTCTGCAGGAAGAGTTCAAGTTGCTGCTGGTCCGCACGTACTCGGGCGCGCTGTCGCAGGTGAGCGACCAGACCATCGCGCTGAAGCCGCAGCGCTCGTCGCCTGAAGACAAGGAAGTTGTCGTCCGCACCGAGATCCAGGGACGTGGCGATCCGATCCAGCTCGACTACCGTCTGGAGAAGACGCCGGGCGATGGGGCTGGCTGGAAGATCATCAACCTCAACGTGCTGGGCGTCTGGCTGGTCGATACCTACCGGAGCCAGTTCAGCGCCGAGATCAACGCGCGGGGCGTTGACGGGCTGATCGGTACGCTCGCTGCCCGCAACAAGAGCGCCGCCGGCCGGAATTGAGCCGTGCTGGTGCTGCCCGACCGCCTGACGCACGAACAGGCCCCAGCCTGTTCCGCCATGCTGGCCGCCACGTTGCGTGCGCAGCCTGCGGGCGACGTGTGTGTCGACGCTTCGGCGCTGCAGCATTTCGATTCGTCCGCCTTGGCGGTCTTGCTGGCTTGCCGGCGCGAGGCGCTCGCTGCGGGGCGTCGATTTGCCGTCCAGGGCATGCCTTTGCGTTTGCAGTCGCTTGCCGGCCTCTACGGCGTTGCGTCGCTGCTGGACGGCGCCCTCCACAAGGTCTGATCGGCTGCTGGCGGGCATTGCAAGCCCTTGCCAGACAGGGGGCAGGGCGAATCCCTAGAATGGCGGGCTCTCATGCCCGCTATTTCGTTTCAATCGGTATCCAAGGTCTTCTCTTCGGCGCGAGGCCGGCTGCAAGCGCTGGATCGCGTCAGCTTCGACGTCGCCGAAGGTGAGTTTTTCGGACTTCTGGGTCCCAACGGCGCTGGCAAGACCACCCTCATCAGCATCCTGGCCGGCCTCGCCCGCGCCAGCGAAGGCCGTGTCTCGGTCATGGGGCACGACGTCCAGGGCGACTATGCGGCGGCCCGGCGCATGCTCGGCGTGGTACCCCAGGAGCTGGTGTTCGATCCCTTTTTCAACGTGCGAGAGACGCTGCGCATCCAGTCCGGGTATTTCGGCGTGCGCAACAACGACGCCTGGATCGACGAACTGCTGGAAAGCCTGGGCCTGGCCGACAAGGCCACGGCCAATATGCGCCAGCTCTCGGGCGGCATGAAGCGCCGCGTGCTGGTGGCGCAGGCCCTGGTCCACAAGCCGCCGGTGATCGTGCTCGACGAGCCCACGGCGGGCGTCGACGTGGAGTTGCGACAGACGCTCTGGCAATTCGTCGCCAGGCTCAACCGCGAAGGCCATGCCGTTCTGCTGACCACGCACTACCTGGAAGAGGCGGAGGCGCTGTGCAACCGCGTCGCCATGCTCAAGCAGGGGCGGGTTGTGGCGCTCGATCGGACCAGCGACCTGCTGAGCGCCGCTTCCAGCAACGTGCTGCGTTTCAAGATCGACGCGCCGCTGCCGCCGGGCCTTGCCGCGCAGGCCCGGGTGACCGGCCGGATCGTGCAGTTGCCGGCGCATGACGCCGCAGAGATCGAACACTACCTCGCCGTCCTGCGCGAAGCCGGGCTGCGTCCTGAAGACGTCGAGATCCGCAAGGCCGATCTGGAAGACGTCTTCCTCGACGTCATGAAAGCCGAGCAGGTCATGCCTGCGCTGGAGACCGTCTCGTGATGACCTTGCTCACCGGCTGGCAGACGCTTCTCTACAAGGAAGTCCTGCGTTTCTGGAAGGTCGGCTTCCAGACCGTCGCCGCGCCCGTGATCACGGCGCTGCTCTACCTGATGATTTTCGGGCACGTGCTCGAGGATCACGTGAAGATCTACGACTCGGTCGGCTACACCTCGTTCCTGGTGCCAGGCCTGGTGATGATGAGCGTGCTGCAGAACGCCTTCGCCAACAGCTCCTCGTCGCTGATCCAGAGCAAGATCATGGGCAGCCTGGTGTTCGTGCTGCTCACGCCGCTGTCGCACTGGCATTGGTTCGTGGCGTATGTGGGCTCGTCGGTGGTGCGAGGCCTGGCGGTGGGCAGCGGCGTGTTGCTGGTGACGACATTCTTCACGCCGCTCTCGTTCGTGGCGCCGCTGTGGATCGTCGCATTCGCCGTGCTGGGGGCCGCCTTGCTGGGCACGCTGGGTGTGCTGGCCGGCCTGTGGGCCGAGAAATTCGACCAGATGGCAGCCTTCCAGAACTTCATCATCCTTCCGATGACGTTCCTGTCCGGCGTGTTCTACTCCATCCATTCGCTGCCGCCATTCTGGCAGCGGGCCAGCCACTTCAACCCGTTCTTCTACATGATCGACGGCTTCCGCTATGGCTTCTTCGGGGTGAGCGACACCTCGCCGTGGCTGAGTCTGGCCATCGTCGCAGGCGCGTTGCTGGGCACGGCCTCGCTCGCCGTCCATCTGCTGCGCATCGGCTACAAGATCCGGAATTAATCCCACCCCCGAGGCGCCTTCGGCGCCTCTCCCTCAAGGGGGCGCAACCAGCGGCCCGGCGAAGCCGGTTCCGCGGCCGCCCTGGCCTTGAGCGATCAAGACGACCGCCAATGACCGCTGAAGAACTGAAATCCATCATCGCCGCCGGCCTGCCCTGCGAGCACATCGAACTCTCGGGCGATGGCCGCCACTGGTATGCCACCATCGTCTCGGCGGAGTTCGAGGGGCGCCGCTCCATCCAGCGCCACCAGCGGGTGTATGCAACGCTCGGTGCGAAAATGCATACCGACGAGGTCCACGCCCTGTCGATGAAGACGCTGACGCCGGCCGAGTGGGCTGCGCAGCAACCCTGAATCTCCCGATCCTTTCCCATGGACAAATTGCTGATCCGCGGCGGCCGCCGGCTGCAAGGCGAGGTGCCGATCTCCGGCGCCAAGAACGCTGCCCTGCCGGAGCTGTGCGCGGCGCTGTTGACGGACGAACCGGTCACGCTCGAGAACGTGCCGAAGCTCGACGACGTCTCGACCATGCTGCGCCTGATCCGCAACATGGGCGTGGCGGCGGAGCGCGCCGACGACGGCCGCGTCACGATCGACGCCAGCCGCCTTGGCCAACCCGAGGCGCCTTATGACCTGGTCAAGACCATGCGCGCCTCGGTACTCGCCCTGGGTCCGCTGCTGGCGCGCTTCGGCCGGGCCAAGGTGTCGCTGCCCGGTGGCTGCGCCATCGGCTCGCGCCCGGTCGACCAGCACATCAAGGGCCTGACCGCCATGGGTGCCGACATCCAGGTCGAGCATGGCTACATGGTGGCGGGCCTGGCCGGCGGCCGCACGCGCCTGAAGGGCGCGCGCATCACCACCGACATGGTCACCGTGACCGGCACCGAGAACTTCCTCATGGCCGCTGCGCTGGCCGAGGGCGAGACCATCCTCGAGAACGCCGCCCAGGAGCCCGAAATTCCCGACCTGGCCGAGATGCTGATCCGCATGGGCGCGCGCATCGAAGGCCACGGCACCCGCCGCATCCGCATCGAAGGCGTGGAACGCCTGCATGGCTGCACGCATGCCGTCGTCGCCGACCGCATCGAGGCCGGCACCTTCCTGTGCGCTGTGGCTGCAACGGGCGGTGACGTGCTGCTGCGGCACGGCCGCGCCGATCATCTCGATGCCGTGATCGAGAAGCTTCGCGATGCCGGCGTGTCGGTGGAAGCCGTCGATGGCGGCATCCGGGTGCGCTCGGCCGGTCCGGCCTGGGACCACCTGAAGGCGCAGGCCTTCCGCACCACCGAATACCCGGGGTTTCCCACAGACATGCAGGCGCAGTTCATGGCGCTCAACTGCGTCTCGCAGGGCGCCAGCCACGTCACCGAAACCATCTTCGAGAACCGCTTCATGCACGTGAACGAGCTGGTGCGGCTGGGCGCGCGCATCCAGACCGACGGCAAGGTGGCGATGATCGAGGGTGTGCCGCGGTTGTCCGGCGCCACCGTCATGGCGACCGATCTGCGGGCTTCCGCCAGCCTGGTCATCGCAGGCCTGGTGGCCGAGGGCGAAACCGTGGTCGACCGCATCTACCACCTCGATCGCGGCTACGACCGCATGGAGGCCAAGTTGCGCGATATCGGCGCCGACATCGAAAGAGCGAAATGACTCCCCCCCGATGCGACTTCGTCGCTTCCCCCTCAAGGGGGCGCACCCAGCGGCCCGGCCGAGCCGGTTCCGCGGCTGCACTGGCCTGGATGTGCGTCTTGCGCAAAGGAGCGCTGCAATGATCACCCTCGCACTCTCCAAGGGCCGCATCTTCGACGAGACGCTGCCGCTGCTGGCGGCGGCGGGCATCGAGGTGCTCGAAGACCCGGAAACCTCGCGCAAGCTGATCCTGCCCACCAACCAGCCCGACGTGCGCGTGGTGCTGGTGCGCGCCACCGACGTGCCCACCTACGTGGAATATGGCGGCGCCGACCTCGGCGTCACGGGCTTCGACACGCTGCTCGAGCATGGCAGCAGCGGGCTCTACCAGCCGCTGGATCTGCACATCGCGCGCTGCCGCATGAGCGTGGCCGTGCGCGCCAACTTCGACTACGCGCATGCGGTGCGTCAAGGCGCCCGGCTGAAGGTGGCCACCAAGTACGTGGCGATCGCGCGCGAGTTCTTTGCCGCCAAGGGCGTGCACGTCGACCTCATCAAGCTGTACGGCAGCATGGAGCTGGCGCCGCTCACGGGCCTGGCCGATGCCATCGTCGATCTGGTCTCCACCGGCAACACGCTGCGCGCCAACGACCTCATCGAGGTGGAGCGCATCATGGACATCAGCTCCCGCCTGGTCGTCAACCAGGCCGCGCTCAAGCTCAAGCGCGAACCCATCCGCCGCATCATCGACGCGTTCTCGCTCGCCAGCGTGACGCAGTGAAACCCATGACCCTGACCGCCCGACCCCTGCGCCTGTCCACCGCCTCGCCGACGTTCGAACCCGAGTTCCAGCGCCGGCTGCATTGGTCTGCGCAGGAGGACGATGCGATCGAGCAGCGCGTGGCGGCCATCCTGGCCGACGTGCGGGTGCGCGGCGACGCGGCGGTGATCGAATACACGCGCCGTTTCGACGGACTGGCTGCCACGGCCATGGCCGACCTCGAAATCGGCGCGCACGAATTCCAGGCCGCGTTCGAGGCCCTGCCGGCTGCCCAGCGCGAGGCGCTGGAAGCGGCAGCCGTCCGCGTGCGCCGCTATCACGAAGCCCAGAAGAAGGCCAGCGGCGAGAGCTGGACCTACCGCGACGAGGACGGCACGCTGCTGGGCCAGAAGGTCACCCCGCTCGACCGCGTCGGCATCTATGTGCCCGGCGGCAAGGCGGCGTATCCGTCGAGCCTGCTGATGAACGCCATCCCGGCGCACGTGGCCGGCGTGCAGGACATCATCATGGTGGTGCCCACGCCGTCGCGCAACAGCGTCGCCGCAGGCGGCAGCGGCGAGGCCACGGGTCGGGGCGAGCGCAACGCGCTCGTGCTGGCGGCAGCGCACGTGGCCGGCGTCACGCGCGCGTTCACCATCGGTGGTGCCCAGGCCGTGGCGGCACTGGCCTACGGCACGGCCACCGTGCCGCGCGTGGACAAGATCACCGGCCCCGGCAATGCCTACGTGGCCAGCGCCAAGCGGCGCGTGTTCGGCACCGTGGGCATCGACATGATCGCGGGTCCCAGCGAGATCCTGGTGCTGGCCGACGGCACCACGCCGCCCGAGTGGGTGGCCATGGACCTGTTCTCGCAGGCCGAGCACGACGAACTCGCGCAAAGCATCCTGCTGTGCCCGGATGCGGCCTACATCGAGCGCGTGCAGGCCGAGATCGACCGGCTGCTGCCCACGATGCCGCGCGCGGCGATCATCGCCGCCTCGCTCAACGGGCGTGGCGCGCTCATCCAGACGCGCGACATGGAGGAGGCCTGTGCCATCAGCAACCGCATCGCGCCCGAATACCTGGAAATCTCCAGCCGCGAGCCTGGGCGCTGGGAGCCCCTGCTGCGCCACGCGGGCGCGATTTTCATGGGGGCCTATACCAGCGAATCGCTGGGCGACTATTGCGCGGGCCCCAACCACGTGCTGCCCACCTCGGGCACCGCGCGCTTTTCGTCACCGCTGGGCGTCTACGACTTCCAGAAACGCAGCAGCCTCATCGAGGTGAGCGAAGCCGGCGCGCAGCACCTGGGCACCATCGCGGCCGAGCTGGCCTACGGCGAAGGACTTCAGGCGCATGCGCGCGCGGCCGAGTTGCGGCTGGCCGACGTGCCGCCGATGCGGAACGCGCCATGACGCGGTCACTCGCAGGCCTGGCCGGCGTCGTCGCCATGATGGTCGCCAGCGTGGCCCAGGCCATGTCGATCCGAGAGTGGCGCGGCCTCGAACAGGTCGAGCCCGCAGGCGCCCTGCACGCCCAGTACTACCTGATCGGCGTGCTGGAAGGCCTGCGCGAGGCTGCCGACCAGGCCGCGCGCGAAGGTGGCCGGGCGCCGTTCTGCGTCGCGGGGCGCCGGCTGGAGCCTCGTATGGCGCTCTCGCTCTACCAAGGCGAGTTGCGTCGCAACGCCACGCTCTATGAGGCCGACATGCCTGTGCAGTTCGTGCTGTCACAGGCCCTGCGCAACAACTATCCGTGCAACTGACGTTCTTCCGATGACCGACGCCGCCATCACGCCATCCTCCGCATCGACCCAGGCGCTCGAGCGCATCCGCCGCGATGTGCGCTCCATGCACGCCTATGCCGTGCAGGATTCGAGCGGCCTGCTCAAGCTCGACGCGATGGAGAACCCCTTCACCTTGCCGGCGCCGCTGCAGCGCGCGCTGGGCGAGCGTCTGGGCGCTGTCGCCATCAACCGCTATCCGGCGGCCGATCGCCAGCAGGCGCTGCGCGACGCGTTGGCCCGCCAATCGGGTCTGCCCGAGGGCTTCGGCCTGATGCTGGGCAATGGTTCGGACGAACTCATCTCGCTGCTGGCCATGGCCTGCGACGTGCCCGCCGCGCAGACAGCCGACGGCCGCGCCCCCGCCATCGTGGCGCCCGAGCCCGGCTTCGTGATGTACGCCATGAGCGCGCAGTTGCAGGGCCTGCGCTACGTCGGCGTGCCGCTCACGGCTGATTTCGAGCTCGACCTCCCGGCCATGCTCGACGCCATCGCACGCGAGAAGCCGGCGATCGTCTATCTGGCCTACCCGAACAACCCGACGGCCAACCTGTGGGATGACGGGGCCATCGAGGCCATCGTGCAGGCACAGGGCGAAGGCGGCGGTCTGGTGGTGATGGACGAGGCCTACCAGCCCTTCGCCAGCCGCAGCTACATCGACCGCGTGTCCCGCCACGGCCACGTGCTGCTGATGCGCACGCTCAGCAAATTCGGCCTGGCCGGCGTGCGGCTGGGCTACATGATGGGTCCGCAGGCGCTGATTGCCGAGGTGGACAAGGTGCGTCCGCCCTACAACGTCAGCGTGCTCAACTGCGAGTGCGCACTGTTCGCGCTGGAGCACGCCGACGTGTTCGACGAACAGGCCCGCGTGCTGCGCACGGAGCGCGATCGCCTGCTCGGCCTGCTGGCCGGCCTGCCCGGCGTGCGGGCGTGGCGCAGCGACGCCAACATGATCCTGGTGCGCGTGCCCGACGCGACCCGCAGCTTCGGCGGGATGAAAGAGCGCGGCGTGCTGGTCAAGAACGTTTCTAAAATGCATCCGCTGCTCTCCAACTGCCTGCGCCTGACCGTGGGCACCCCCGATGACAACGCGCGCATGATCGCCGCCCTGCAAGCCAGCCTATGACCGCCACCTCCCGCATCGCCGAAGTCAGCCGCAATACCGCCGAAACGAAGATCACCGTCCGCGTGAACCTCGATGGCACGGGACAGGCGCGCCTGTCCACCGGCATCGGCTTCTTCGACCACATGCTCGACCAGATCGCGCGCCACGGCCTGATCGACCTGGACATCGACTGCCAGGGCGACCTGCACATCGATGGCCACCACACGGTGGAAGACGTGGGCATCACGCTGGGCCAGGCCGTGGCCCGGGCCGTGGGTGACAAGAAAGGCCTGCGCCGCTATGGCCACGCCTATGTACCGCTGGATGAGGCGCTGTCGCGCGTGGTGATCGACTTCTCGGGCCGCCCGGGGCTGGAGTTTCACGTGCCGTTCACCAGCGGCATGATCGGCACCTTCGACAGCCAGTTGGCCTACGAGTTCTTCCAGGGCTTTGCCAATCACGCTTTCGTGACGCTGCACATCGACAACCTGCGTGGCGTGAATGCGCATCACCAGTGCGAGACCGTGTTCAAGGCTTTCGCGCGCGCGCTGCGGGCGGCGCTCGAGCTCGATCCGCGCTCCGCCGGTGTGATTCCTTCCACCAAGGGCTCGCTCTGACAAATGAAACGGGCGCTCGCGCCCAGGTGAACCCTCAATGAAAACTGTGGCTGTCGTCGATTACGGCATGGGCAACCTGCGTTCGGTTTCGCAGGCCGTGCAGGCCGCCGCGCGCGGGACCGACTGGAACGTGATCGTCACCGCGCGCCCCGAGGACGTGGATGCGGCTGACCGTATCGTGCTGCCGGGGCAGGGCGCCATGCCCGATTGCATGCGCGAACTGCACGAATCCGGACTGCGTGAATCCGTGCTGGCCGCCGCCGCCACCCGCCCGCTGTTCGGCGTCTGCGTGGGCATGCAGATGCTGCTCGACCGCAGCCACGAAGGCCCCACCGACGGGCTGGGCCTGATCCCGGGCGAGGTGGTGCGGTTCGATCTGGCCGGGCGCCTGCAGCCCGACGGCAGCCGCTTCAAGGTGCCGCAGATGGGCTGGAACCAGGTGTTCCAGGCGCAGCCGCATCCCGTGTGGGGTGACGTGCCGGATGGCAGCTGGTTCTACTTCGTGCACAGCTTCTATGCGCGGCCCACCGATGCGCGCCACAGCGTGGGCGAGGCCGACTACGGCGGTCGCTTTACGGCCGCCGTGGCTCGCGATAACATTTTCGCCACCCAGTTCCACCCTGAAAAAAGTGCGGATCAGGGCCTCGCGCTTTACCGCAACTTCCTGTCCTGGAATCCCTGATTCCGCTTCTCCACCCAGACGCTGCCTCTCCAGCATCATGCTTCTCATTCCCGCGATCGATCTCAAGGACGGGCACTGCGTGCGCCTCAAGCAAGGCGACATGGACCAGGCCACCACATTCGGTGAAGACCCGGCCGCCATGGCACTCAAATGGGTGGAGGCGGGCGCCCGGCGCCTGCACCTGGTCGACCTCAATGGCGCGTTTGCCGGCAAGCCGCAGAACTTCGCGGCCATCAAGTCGATCCTGGCGGCAGTGGGCGACGACATCCCGGTGCAGTTGGGTGGCGGCATCCGCGACCTCGACACGATCGAGAAATACATCGACGGCGGTATCAGCTACGTGATCATCGGCACCGCCGCCGTCAAGAACCCGGGCTTCCTGAAGGACGCGTGCAGCGCCTTCGGTGGCCACATCATCGTCGGGCTCGATGCCAAGGACGGCAAAGTGGCCACCGATGGCTGGAGCAAGCTCACCGGCCACGAAGTGGTCGACCTGGCGAAGAAGTTCGAGGACTACGGTGTCGAGTCCATCATCTACACCGACATCGGCCGCGACGGCATGCTCAGTGGCGTCAACATCGAGGCAACAGTGCGGCTGGCCCAGTCGCTGTCCATCCCGGTGATCGCTTCGGGTGGGCTCGCGGGCATCGCCGACATCGAGAAACTGTGCGCGGTGGAAGATGAAGGCGTCGAAGGCGTCATCTGCGGCCGCGCCATCTACTCGGGCGATCTCGACTTCGCCCAGGCGCAGCAGCGCGCGGACGAACTCGGCGCTGTCTGATTTTCTGGCGGCCCCGGCAGCCGCCGCCCGCATCGTCCCCATGCCGGGCGCTCTAGCTGTTCGGCCGGCGGATGTCCTTCGAGCTGACGGTCGGGCGCTCACTCCCATGACCTGCCGCCGGTGGCCGATGCCCCGGCCTCCTAGAATCCCCCCATGCTTGCCAAACGCATCATCCCCTGCCTCGACGTCACCGGCGGCCGGGTCGTCAAGGGCGTCAACTTCGTCGAACTGCGCGACGCCGGCGATCCGGTGGAGATCGCCGCGCGCTACAACGAGCAGGGCGCTGACGAACTCACCTTCCTCGACATCACAGCCACCAGCGATGGCCGAGACCTGATCCTCCACATGATCGAAGCCGTGGCCTCGCAGGTCTTCATCCCGCTGACCGTCGGCGGCGGGGTGCGCAGCGTGGACGACGTGCGCCGGCTGCTCAATGCTGGCGCCGACAAGACCAGTTTCAATTCGGCCGCCGTGGCCAACCCGGAGGTGATCCGCGAAGCCTCGGCGCGCTATGGCGCGCAGTGCATCGTGGTGGCCATCGACGCCAAACGCAACGCCGAGCGCGGCGGTTGGGACGTCTACACGCACGGCGGACGCAAGAACACCGGCCTGGACGCGGTGGAGTGGGCGAGCCGCATGGCGGATTACGGTGCAGGCGAGATCCTGCTGACCAGCATGGACCGCGATGGCACACGCGCCGGCTTCGATCTCGAACTCACGCGCGCCGTGTCCGATGCCGTGGGCGTGCCGGTGATCGCCTCGGGCGGCGTGGGCGGCCTCGACCACCTGGCCGACGGTATCCAGAAAGGCGGCGCCGACGCCGTGCTGGCCGCGAGCATCTTCCACTACGGCCAGCACACTGTCGGCGAAGCCAAGGCGCATATGGCGGCGCGCGGCATTCCGGTGCGGCAATGATGACGGGGCAAACGATGGACTGGCTCGACGAAGTCAAGTGGGACGCACAGGGCCTGGTGCCCGTGATCGCGCAGGAAGCGGGCAGCAACGACGTGCTGATGTTCGCCTGGATGAACCGCGAGGCGCTGCAGAAGACGGCCGAGCTCGGCCGTGCCGTGTACTTCAGCCGCTCGCGCGGCAAGCTGTGGTTCAAGGGCGAGGAGTCGGGCCACGTCCAGACCGTGCACGACATCCGCCTCGATTGCGACAACGACGTCGTGTTGCTCAAGGTGACGCAGCAGGGCCATGAGCCCGGCATCGCCTGCCACACGGGGCGCCACAGCTGTTTCTTCCAGAAGTACGAGGAGGGCGCGTGGCGCACCGTCGAGCCCGTGCTCAAGGACCCGGAATCCATCTACAAGTGAAGACCATGCCGTCAGAAGAACTCTCGCAGGACGCGCTGGCGCGCCTGGCCGCCGTGATCGAAAGCCGCAAGCCGGGGCAGGGCGGAGACCCGTCGGCCAGCTACGTGGCGCGGCTGCTGCACAAGGGCCCCGACGCCTTCCTGAAAAAAATCGGCGAGGAAGCCACCGAAGTGGTGATGGCGGCCAAGGACGCGAGCGCTGGCGGCGATGCCTCGAAGATCGTGAACGAAGTGGCCGACCTGTGGTTCCACACCATGATTGCGCTGGCACACTACAACCTCTCGCCCGCCGACGTGATCGCCGAGCTGGCTCGGCGCGAAGGCACGAGCGGTATCGAGGAAAAGGCCCTGCGCAAGCTCGGCGCACGCGAAGCCGACGAAGCCCGCGGCTGAGGCTGCCGGGCAGCCACCATCATCAGTCCCTCTGGAGATCCCATCGCATGACGCAAGACCAGGAAAACTCGCTCACCACGCTGGGATGGGTGAGCTACATCCTCCACCTCGTGGTGGCCGTGGGTGCGGTGATCCCGAGCGCGCAGGCCTCCATCGTGCTGCTGCTGGTGGCGCTGGTGCTCGATCTGGTCAAGCGGCAGGATGCTGCTGGTAGCTGGCACGCCAGCCATTTCTCATGGCGTATCCGCAGCGTGATCTGGGCCGGTATCGCTTATTTGCTCACGCTGCCGCTGTGGCTGTTGTTCATTTTTCCGGGCTGGATCGCGTGGACGGTGATCTCGCTCTGGTTCCTCTATCGCATCGTCAAGGGCATGGTCCGCATGAATGCCCACCAGCCCATGGAGCCCGCCAGTGCCATCTGAAGCAGCGCCTGCCGCGATTGACTGCATCTTCTGCAAGATCGTCCAGGGGAAGATTCCTTCGCGCAAGGTGTACGAGGACGACGAACTGTTCGCTTTCCACGACATCGCGCCGTGGGCGCCAGTCCACTTCCTCATCATTCCGAAGGCGCACATCCCGTCCATGGCGCAGGTCGGACCCGAGCACGCCGGCATGCTCGGCCGTCTGATGGCGCTGGCACCCCGACTGGCACTGGAGCAGGGCTGCAACCCCTATCCGGACGGTGGTTTCCGCATCGTGGCGAACACGGGCGCAGAGGGCGGGCAGGAAGTGCACCATCTCCATGTCCACGTCATGGGCGGCCCCCGGCCGTGGCTCAAAGGTTGAGGCAAGGGTTATTCCGCCCCGCCGATGCCGGCGGCGGGCGCTGCGCCCACTAAAATCACCGCATACGCATTAGGAGTCATCCATGGGTTCGTTTTCCATCTGGCACTGGCTGGTCGTGCTGCTGATCGTCGTCATGGTGTTTGGCACGAAAAAGCTCAAGAACCTGGGTTCCGACCTGGGCGGCGCAGTCAAGGGTTTCAAGGACGGCATGAAGGAAGGCGGCGCGGCCGCCACCGATGACAAGCCGGCGCAGCAGGTCACCTCGGCGCCCGCCGACAAGACCACGATCGACGTCGAAGCCAAGCACAAGTCCTGAGCGGGCAGGCAGCTCGCGCGGATGCATCGCTCGTGATTGATCTCGGCATTTCCAAGATGGCGCTGATCGGCGCGGTGGCCCTCGTGGTCATCGGGCCGGAAAAGCTGCCGCGCGTGGCGCGTACCGTGGGTGCGCTGCTGGGCAAGGCGCAGCGCTACGTCAACGACGTCAAGAACGAAGTCAACCGTTCGATGGAGCTCGACGAGCTGCGCAAGATGAAGGACACGGTGGAAGGTGCGGCGCGCGACGTCGAGCAGTCCATCCAGACCCAGGCCAGCGATTTCGAGAAGTCGTGGTCCGACTCGGCTGAAAGCGCCGCGCTGCCAGCTTGGGAGCCGCCGCCGCCTGAGTACAGGCACCCCAAGAAGAACTGGCGCCTCAAGCAGGGCGCCACGCCCCAGTGGTACAAGGCCCGGGCCGGGGTGCGTACCAAGGCGCTCTCGGGCGCCGCCCGCGTCGCGCGGTACCGCCCCAAAAAGATCAACTAACCGCCGCCTGCGCCGCGCCTCCTGCAGCGCGCCCGGCGGCTCTTGCCCCACACCATGGCGGATCCCAATTCCAAGGAAGACGAGCTGGCCGGCTCCGAGCAACCGTTCGTTCAGCACCTGATGGAGCTGCGCGACCGACTGCTTTATTGCATCTATGGCCTGGTAGTGGCGGGCGGTCTGCTGGCGCTGTGGCCGGGCCCCAGCGGCCTGATCGACCTGATCGCCATTCCGATCCGCGCCCACATGCCGCCCGACGCGAAGCTGATCGCCGTCGGCGTGTTCACACCGTTCTTCATTCCGCTGAAGGTGCTGCTGATGGCGGCCGTTCTGCTGGCGTTGCCGTGGCTCATGTACCAGGTGTGGATGTTCGTGGCGCCCGGCCTGTACAGCCACGAAAAGCGCTTTGCCCTGCCGCTGATCATCTTCGGTAGTGCGCTGGCTTACTCGGGCATCGCCTTCGTGCAGTTCTTCGTGCTCGACAAGATGTTCGGCTTCATCCAGAAGTTCACACCGGCCAGCGTTGCGGCCACGCCTGACATCGCTTCTTACGTCGAATCCATCCTGTCGCTCTACATCGCGTTCGGGCTGGCCTTCCAGGTGCCCATCGTGGTCATGCTGCTGGCGCGGTTCGGCCTGGTGACGATCGAAAAGCTCAGGTCGTTCCGTGGCTATTTCATCGTCGTGGCCTTCGTCGTGGCCGCGGTGGTGACGCCGCCCGACGTGATCTCGCAACTCGCGCTCGCGGTGCCGATGTGTATCCTGTACGAAGTAGGTATTTGGGCGGCGCAGATCTTCATCCGCAACACACAGACGCCCGAGCAGAAGGCGGAAGCCGAGGCCGCCGAGGGGTCCTGATTGTGGACGCCGCCGCATGGCGCGGCGGCCTGCGGTCTCAGCGCTGTTGTATCCGCGCCGGAGAGCGTGGTCGGGCGCCGGGGCTCACCGCCAGTTCCATGCGCTGCCCGCCGCGTTGCAGAGAGAACGGCGCGGCCTCGCCCGGCCTGAGTGCTGCCACATGGCTCAACAGTTCCGCCACGTTGGCGATGTCCTTGCCGTTCACCGACAGGATCACGTCGCCTGGCCGCAGCCCTGCCTGCGCGGCGGGGCCGTTTTGCAGCACGCCGGTGATGATGACGCCACGATCTGCCTTCACGCCGAACGTTTCCGCCAGTTCAGGCGATAACTCATTGGGTTCGACGCCGATCCAGCCGCGCGTGACCTGACCGTCGCGCACGATGCTCTCCAGCACCTGGCGCGCGGTGGACGACGGAATCGCAAACCCGATGCCCATGCTGCCGCCTGAGCGCGAATAGATCGCCGTGTTGATGCCCATCAGGTTGCCATTGATGTCCACCAACGCGCCCCCCGAGTTGCCCGGATTGATGGCCGCATCGGTCTGGATAAAGTTCTCGAACGTGTTGATGCCCAACTGGTTGCGGCCCAGCGCACTGACGATCCCGCTGGTCACGGTCTGGCCCACCCCGAACGGATTTCCGATTGCCAGCACCTCGTCGCCGACCAGGAGGCCGTCCGAATTGCCGAGTGTGATGGCGGGCAGCTTGTCCAGCGCGATGCGCAGGATGGCCAGATCGGTTTCGGGATCGGTGCCGATCACCTGGGCCTGAGCCCGGCGGGAATCGCTGAGGATCACTTCGATCTCGTCCGCACCGTCGACCACGTGGTTGTTGGTGAGGATGTAGCCGTCGGCGCTCATGATCACGCCACTGCCCAGGCCGGCTTGCGGGCGCATGTCCTGCTCGCCGTAGAAGAAGCGGAACCACGGGTCGTTGGCGCGCGGGTTGCGCTGCGCGGCCTTGACGATATTGATGCTGACCACCGAGGGCGAAGCCTTCCGCGCCGCAGCACTCAGGGAGCCCGCTGGCGGCGGTGTCCCGGGTACGGGAGACGGTGACTCGATCAGCGAGACGACGCGGCTGGTCAGATCGGTGCGGCGACCGACCCAGTCGGGGCGCAGCGTTGCGACGACGAAATAGGCCGCCAGCAGGACGGTGACGGTCTGGGAAAACAGCAGCCAGGTGCGCTTCATGAGTGGAACGGGCGTCTTGAACCGCGCGGCGGACGGTGGCCGGCGCATGCGGTCGTCTATTGTCCGTCAGGCGCGCGCCTGCCGAACAGGTCCGGTGCCGCAGGACCGGGAAAGATTCCGTCAACTGTCGAAGAACAGCACACCGGCAACGTGCGATTCTGGACTCCAGGCGACGTCACGCCGGCGCCGGGCTGAGACAATCGGGTTGCGGACGCCGCTGCGGCGCCGTGATCGAGGTCCCTACAGTGAGCACCAACACAACCCGCCAGAAACTGCTGGACGCATTCGACGCATTGCTGGGCCCTGAGCGTTTCAAAGACTACGGCCCCAATGGCCTGCAGGTCGAAGGCCGTGAAGGCGTCGGCCGCATCGTGTCAGGCGTGACCGCCAGCCGCGCGCTGATCGAGGCGGCGATCGCCGTCGGCGCCGACGCGGTGTTCGTGCATCACGGCCTGTTCTGGCGTGGGTACGACGGCCGGGTCACGGGCTGGATGAAGCAGCGGCTGGCGCTGCTGCTGGCGCATGACATCAATCTGTACGCCTACCACCTGCCGCTGGATGCGCATCCCCGTCTGGGCAACAACGCTCAACTGGGCCGGGTGCTGGGCTTTGCAGAGCGCGAGGAGCGCTTTGGCGAGCAGTCGCTGGGCTTCCTCGGTGGACCGCCCGACGGCCAGCACATGACCGCCTCGTCGCTGGCCGGCCATATCGCATCGCGGCTGGGCCGTGTGCCCGTGCTGGCGGAGGGTGACGGGCGACCCCTGCGTCGCATCGCCTGGTGCACCGGCGGCGCTCAGGGTTATTTCGAGTCGGCCATCGCCGCCGGTGCCGATGTGTTCGTGACGGGTGAAATCTCGGAGCCGCAGGCGCACCTGGCGCGAGAGACCGGCGTGGCATTCATAGCGGCCGGCCATCACGCCACCGAGCGCTACGGCGCGCCTGCCGTAGCGGCCCACGTGGCGCAGCAACTCGGGCTGACGCACGAGTTCATCGACATCGACAACCCGGCCTGACATGGAGCGCCCCGACCTGCCTCTACTGGCGCTGACGCAGGGCGATCCCGCGGGTATCGGGCCGGAGGTGATCGTCCGGATGTACCGGGATTTCCGGCACGAGCTCGACGGCTGTTTCGTCGCAGGCAGCCCGGACGTGATCCGCCGGGCGCTCGGGTTCGTGGCGCCTGGCGGGCAGTATGACGCGGCGGTGATCGAAATCACTTCGCCCTCGCAGGCGCTTCGGGTGGCGGCACCCGCGATCCCGGTGCTGACGACGGGCACCGCAGCGGGCCTGCCGGTCATCGGCCGCGTCGACGCAGAGGCCGGTCGCATGGCGGCCGATGCCGTGCGCTGGGCGGCCCGCGCCGCCCTGCGTGGAGAGGTCGCCGGCGTGGTTACGGCCCCCTTGCACAAGGAGTCTCTGGCGGCGGCGGGTGAGCCATTTCCCGGTCATACCGAACTGTTGCAGGCCGAGGCCGCGCTGCACTTGGGACGTCCGCTGGACGAAGTGCCGGTGCGCATGATGCTGGCCAACGACGAATTGCGCACCGTGCTGCTCAGCATCCACGTGTCCCTGCGTGATGCGCTGGCGGCCGTCACGCCGGCCAACCTGGCTGGCACGCTATCGATCACCCACCATGCACTGCTGTCGTTGCTGGGCCGCGCACCGCGTATCGCGGTGGCGGGGCTCAATCCGCATGCCGGGGAGGGGGGGCTGTTCGGCCCGGAGGAGGTGGAGGTAATCGCGCCGGCCGTGGCTGCCGCGCGGGCGGCTGGCTTCGATGCGCACGGTCCTTTCG
>JAGOCV010000298.1 GCA_017998575.1 Burkholderiaceae bacterium | reverse complement strand
GCGCTGCGCGCCGCCGGTGCCGCGCCGCCGGTTGCGGAGACCTGAGGCCTTGGTGGACACCGCCGCCCATCCGCCGGGCGCCCGGCGCCGGCTGGAACGGCTCATTGTCACGCGGCCGGCGCCCGAGGCCCAGGCCTGGGCGGACGCCTTGCGTGCCGAAGGCTGGCCGGCGCAGGCCCTGCCTCTGATCGAGATTGCGCCGCCGGTGGCCGAGGCCGATCAGGCCACGCTGCGCCGTTGGCGCGCGCACTGGACACAGGCCGATGCCATCCTGTTCGTGAGCGGGGCGGCGGTGACCCATTTCTTCGACGGCGGGGTCGCGCCCGCCCGCCCGCCGCTGCGCACCCGTTTCTGGGCGCCCGGGCCGGGCACCGCTCACCGGCTCGCGCAGGCCATCGAGCCGCTGGGCCTGGACGCGGCCCGCATCGACGTGCCGCCCGCCGACGCCGCGCAGTTCGACTCCGAGCATTTGTGGCCGGTTGTCTCGTCCCAGGTCGGCCCCGGGCGGCAGGTGCTCATCGTGCGCGGCACCTCGGCCGAGGGCAGCGCGGAGGCCGGGGTGGCTGGCACCGGCCGCGACTGGCTGATCCGCCAGTGCACTGCGGCCGGGGCCGACGTGCAGGGCTGTGTGGCGTATGCGCGACGCGCGCCGGCGCTCTCCGCCGCCGACCGCGCCGTGATCGACTCGGCGGCCACGGCGCACAGTGTGTGGCTGTTCAGCAGCTCCGAAGCGCTGTTGCCGCTTCAAAACCTGCAGCCGGCGCCCGCGTGGGCGTCGGCCACCGCGCTGGTCACGCACCCGCGCATCGCCACCGCCGCCGCTCGCGCAGGGTTCGACCAGATCTATCAGACCCGTCCTGCATTGGCCGATGTGGTGCGCGCTCTAGAATCGGGTTGGACCCGACCATGAGCGCCGATACACCCGACCCCACCCCCTCCGTTGCCGCGCCGGCCCCCGCTGTCGCGGCCACGTCCCCCGCACCGGTGGCCGCACCGCGCCGCACGGGCCAGGCCTTGCAATGGCTGGCCGTGCTGATCGCCGCGCTGGCGCTCGTGATGACCGGCCTGCTGTGGCAGAAGCTCGGCTTCACCCAGCAGGAGCTGGCCCGCCGCAGCCAGGACACCATCGCCCAGGCGGTGGAGGCCCGCACGCTTTCGGCCCAGGCCGAGGCGCTCACCCAGGAATTGCAGGCCCGCCTGGCCGTGGCCGAGGTGCGGCTGTCGGAGGTGACCCTGCAACGCAGCCAGCTGGAAGAGCTGATGCTCTCGCTCTCCCGCTCGCGAGATGACAACCTGGTGCAGGACCTCGAGTCCGCGCTGCGCCTGGCGCAGCAGCAGGCCCAGCTCACCGGCACCGCCCAGCCGCTCATCTCGGCGTTGCAGGCGGCTGACCAGCGCATTGCGCGCGCCGCGCAGCCGCGCCTGAACCCGGTGCAACGCGCCATTGGCCGCGACATCCAGCGCATTCAGGGGGCCTCCCTGGCCGACATCCCGGCTCTCGTGCTGCAGCTTGATGACCTGGCCCGGCAGGTGGACGACTGGCCGCTGCTCAACCAGGTCGGCCAGCCCGTGGTGCCCGCCGGCAAAGCCCGGGCGGCTCGCAAAGGAGCCCCGGCCGCCGAGCCTGCCGCAGCACAGGAAACCCCGCGCGACAGCACTGCTCCCGATGCGGCGGCGGAACCGGCCACGGGCTGGGGTCGCGTGTCGGGCTGGTGGCGTGCGCTGTGGACGCGCATCTGGACCGATGTCACCCGCAGCGGCCGTGAACTGGTGCGCGTGAGCCGCATCGACCGGCCCGAAGCCGTGCTGCTCGCGCCCGACCAGGCCCTGTTCATGCGCGAGAACCTCAAGCTCAAGCTGCTCAATGCCCGTCTGGGGCTGCTGGCACGCCACATGCAGGCCAGCCAGGCCGATCTGGTGGCCGTGGAAGCCGCGCTCGCGCGCTATTTCGACACCAGTTCGTCCCGCGTGACGGCCGCCCAGGCCACATTGACGCGTTTGCGCAAGGACCTCGTGGACAGCGATCTGCCCCGGCCGGAGGAAACCCTGACGGCCCTGACGGCTGCGGCAGGGGGGCGCTGATGGCCGCCCGTTTTGGTGGCGCCATGCGCAGTGTGTTCTGGTTGCTTGGCCTGGCCGCGCTGGCCGTGGCGCTGGCCTTGCTGGTGGGGCACAACGAGGCCACGCTCACCCTGTTCTGGCCGCCGTACCGTTTCGACGTTTCCTTCAACTTCGTCGTCTTCTGCCTGATCGGCGGCTTCGTGCTGCTGTACGCCGCATTGCGGGCCCTGGCGATGTTGCGCGATCTTCCCGCGCAGGCGCAGCGCTGGCGCAGCCAGCAGATCGAGCGTGCCGTGGTCGGTTCGGTCATGGACGCGTTGTCGCATCAACTGGCGGGCCGCTTCGTGCGTGCCCAGGCGGCGGCCCAGCAGGCCGTGGACCAGCTCAAGGGGGTGTCGCCCGGGCAGTGGCCGCGGCGTGACCAGCTCCAGCTGCTGTCCCATCTGCTGCTGGCCGAGAGCGCGCAGTCGCTGCAGAACCGCGAACGCCGGGACGAGAACCTGCAGGCTGCGTTGAATCCCAAGCTGGCCAGGATCGCCCCCGAGGCCCACGAAGGCGCGCTGCTGCGCGCGGCGCGCTGGGCCATCGAAGACCGTGACGCCGAGGCCGCCCGCGCCCGGCTGGCCGAGCTGCCCCAGGGCGCGGGCCGGCGCATTCAGGCACTGCGCCTGAAGCTGCGCATCGCCCGCCTGGGCGGCGAGACCGCCGAGGCGCTGGAGACCGCGCGCGTGCTGGCCAAGCACCGCGCGTTTTCGCCCGAGGCTTCCCGCAGCATCGTGCGCGGACTGGCGCTCGACGCCCTGCGCGAAGCGCACGACATGGCGCAGCTGGACGCCTCCTGGAACGGGCTCGATGCCTCCGAGCGCTCCATGCCCGAGCTGGCGCTGGCGGCCGCGCGTCGTGCCAACCAGCTGACGGGGCACGGCGCCGGCGAGCAGGAGCGCGTGCTGGCCAGCGCCCGTGTGCGCACCTGGCTGGAACCCCTTTGGCCCGAGTTCGGGGCTTTGGACGCGGCCCAGCAGCGCCAGTTCGTGCTGGCACTGGAGCCGGGTCTGGCCGATCTCGATGCCGCCGGACTGGCGCGGCTGGAACAGTTGCAGCGCCAATGGCCGCACAACGGTTTTCTGCAGTACCTGGCGGGCCAGGCCTGCCTGTGCCGCCAGCTCTGGGGCAAGGCTGCGCAGATGCTGGGTCAGGCCAGCCACGTGCTGGACGACCCCGCGCTGTTGCGCCGCACCTGGCGCGGGCTGGCGCAGCTGGCCGAAGAGCGTGGTGATGACACGGCGGCACAGGCCGCCTGGAAGCGGGCCGCGTTGCTGGACTGAACCAGGGGATTCACCTCCCAAAGAAAAAGCCGATCGGCATGCCGATCGGCTTTTTCTTTGGTTGCCTGCCGCCGCGCCCGAAGGCGGGCGGCGGTCCTTGAACTTACGGGTTCTCGAAAGGCAGCTTCATGTCGCGCAGGTCTTTGCGCGTTTCCACCAGCACCAGCGGTCCTTCATCCAGCACCACGGGCGGCTTGGGCTCGCGGGGCACATGGATGGGCTTGGGCTCGGCCGCGATGGCGGCTTGTACCTGGGCCACCTTCTCGGCGTTGGAGTTCACCCACTCCAGGCCGCTGGCCTGAGCCACCTTGTCGAGGTCCTCGACGGAGAGCGAGAACGGCTGCACCTTGGGCAGGCCCCGGGTGCCGGGCGCTTCCATCGTGCGCGGTGCGGCAGCGGCCTTCGGTGCCGGTGCCGGTGCCGGTGCCACGGCAGGCGCGGTCACCTCATTCACCGGTACCGGTGCGGGCACGGGGGTTGAGGCGACCGGCTCGGGCGCCACCACCTCCGGTGCGGCGGGGGCTTGCGTGTCCACGGCCGGGGCCGTGGTGGCAGGCATGCTGAAGTAGCTGCGCACCGGCGCCCCGTCGGCGGGGGCCTCGGGTGAAGCGATCTCCACCGGGGCGCGCTCGGCTGGAGCGGCGGTCTCGGCATCAAACCCGGATGCCGGGCTGGTTTCGCCTTCGGTGGCGCCTTCGCGCGGACCGCGCTCGCGGCGTTCGCGGCCGTAGCGGTCGCGGCTGCGGCGCTCGCGGTTGCCGCGCGGCGCGCCGTTCTCGGCGTCGCCCTCGCGCGGAGCTTGTGCTTCGCTCACGCCATCGGTGGTGGCGGCGGCGGGCTCGCCTTCCAGGGCTTCGGGACGGGGCGTGGCCTCGGCACCTTCAGCGCCCGGCTGGCGGCGGCGGTTGTCACCCCGCGGGCGGCGATCGCGCTCGCGGCGTTGCTGGCCTTCAGCGGCTTCGGGTGCGTCGCCCGGGGTCGCGTCCAGCGGCAGGGCGTTGTTGACGCTGCCTTCAGTGGCTGCCGGTGCCTCGCGACGGCCACCATCGCGGCGATTGCCCTGACGGCCTTCGCCTCGACCTTCACCGCGTTCAGCGCGCGCTTCGTTGCGGCCTTCACCGCGGTTGTCGTTGCGGCGGCCTTCGCCGCGCGCCTGCTGTTCGCCACGGCCTTCCACGCGGCCGCCTTCGGCGCGCGCCTCGACCGGACGGCCTTCGCCACCCCGGCCTCCGTTGCGACCACCGCCTTCACGGCCTTCGCGCGAGCCACGCCCTTCGGCGCCGCCCCGGCCACCCCGGTTGCGGCCGTCACGGCCGCCTTCTCGGCGACCGCCCTCGGCGCGTTCTTCACGGGCACCGCTCTTCGCGGCCGGTGCGGCCACTCCTGGCGTTGCCGCTGGTTTGACCGGTGCGGGCTCGCCGCCGAACAGGCTCTTGAGCCAGCCGAAGAAGCCCTTCTCGGCCGGAGCAGGTGCCGCTGGCGCCGGCTTGGCGGCGAGCCCGCACCGGTCAAACC
>JAGOCV010000037.1 GCA_017998575.1 Burkholderiaceae bacterium | reverse complement strand
GCACTGCTGGACGATGCGGTCGGCGCGCGCCGGCCGGCCACCGGCTTCGAGCCAGGCGTGGCAGCTGCCCAGCGTGGGGTGGCCGGCGAAGGGCAGCTCGCCGCCCGGCGTGAAGATGCGCACGCGGTAGTCGGCGCCGGCCTGCGTGGGCGGCAGCAGGAACGTGGTCTCGGACAGATTGGTCCACTGCGCGAAGCGGCGCATGGCCTCGTCGTCCAGCCCCTCGGCATCCATGACCACGGCCAGCGGGTTGCCGAAGTACGGCGTGGCGGTGAAGACATCGACCTGCTTGAACGGGCGCGTGCGCATGGAAGGCTCCGGGAGAAAAGACGGACTAGGTGCGGCGGGACACATGCTCGCGCAGCGTGCGCGCGAGCTCGGCGATGCCGGTGTCGATCTGCGCCACGGTGGAAGTGACGAACGACAGGCGGATGGTGCGCGGATCGGCGCCTTGCGCGTAGAACGCGGCGCCGGGCACGAAGGCCACGTTGCGCTCCACCGCCTCCAGCAGCAGCTGCGCCGAATCGACGCCCTCGGGCAGCCGTGCCCACAGGAACATGCCGCCCACGGGCACGTTCCACTTCACGTCCAGGCCGGCCATCTCGCGCGAGAGCGCGGCCAGCATGGCGTCGCGCTGCGACTTGTAGAGCGCACGGATGGTGGGCACATGGCGATCGAGGAAGCCGTCCTTCATCACCTCGGCCACCATGCGCTGGTTGAAGCCGGGCGTATGGAGGTCGGCCGCCTGCTTGGCCTGCAGCAGCTTGGGATAGAGCGCCGGTGGCGCCACCAGGAAGCCCAGCCGCAGGCCCGGCGCCAGCACCTTGGAGAACGACCCGAGGTAGAGGCTGCCCCCGGGATTGCGCGCGGTCAGCGGCGGGGGCGGCGGCGCGTCGAACCACAGTTCGCCGTAGGGGTTGTCTTCCAGCAGCGGCAAGCCCACGCGGTCGGCGGCGGCGACCACGGCGGCGCGGCGCGCCTCGCTCATGGTGCGGCCGGTGGGATTCTGGAAGTTGGGCAGCAGGTAGGCGAAGCGGGCCCGGCCCGCGCCTTCGCCGGTGCGGCGCGCGAGGTCGTTGGCGCTCACGCCTTCGTCGTCGCTCTCGACACCCACCACGTCGGGCTCCATGGGCGAGAAGGCCTGCAGCGCGCCCAGGTAGGTGGGCGTCTCGACCAGCACGCGGCTGCCCGGATCGATCATCACCTTGGCCACGAGATCGAGCCCCTGCTGCGAGCCCGTGGTGATCAGCACCTGCGAGGGCGACACCTGCCACGGCAGTTGCGCGGCCACCTGCTCGCGCAGCGGGCCATAGCCTTCGCTGGCCGCGTACTGCAGCGCGCCCGCGCCATCGCCGGTGAGCACGCGCGCACAGGCCGCCTGGAATTCGGCCACCGGGAAGGTCTGCGGAGACGGCAGGCCGCCGGCAAAACTGATGATGCCGGGGCGCTCGGTGACCTTGAGGATTTCACGGATCACGGAAGGATTCATCTTGGCCGCGCGGGCGGCGAGGGTCCAGTTCATGGGGTCGTCCTGAGAGAGGGGGAAGAAACGGAAGACAGCGGGCTGGCCGCGGCCGGCCGCGACAGCCGCTGGCCGGCCACCACGGTGGCCACCACGGCCAGCGCGAAACCGAGCGTGAGCATATCCAGTGGCTCGCCCAGCAGCAGCATGGAAGCGACGATGGCGAAGAACGGCTGCAGCAACTGCAGCTGGCTCACGCGCAGGGCACCGCCCAGCGCGAGGCCACGGTACCAGGCGAAGAAGCCGGCCCACATGGAGATCGTGCCCACATAGGCGAGCCCGGCCCACGCAGAGAGCGCCACGGGCTGCTGCGGCCACGTGGCTATCGCGAGCGGCAGCGTGAACGGCAGCGCCATGGCGCACACCCAGCAGGTAACGCGTTCGGCACCCAGCGCGGGCGTCATGCGCGCGCCACACACATACGCAAGTGCTCCGGCCAGCACGGCGCCCAGCAGCAACAGGTCGGCCCACGCCAGCCCGAAGCCGGTGCCGGCATGGTCAGCGCGCAACATCACGAAGTACAGAACCAGTCCGCTGCCTGCCAGCGCACACAGCCAGAAGGCGGGCCGCGCGCGCTGACGCAGCAGCAGCGCGGCCACCACCGCCGTCGCCAGGGGCAGCAGCGCCGTCACCACGGCCGCATGGCTGGCATCCACAGATCGCAGCGCCCATGCCAGCAGCAGCGGATAACCCACCACGCTGCCCGCCACCACCACGGCCATCGATGGGCCATGTTCCCGCCCCGGCAGTGGCGAGCGCGTCACCAGGAGAAACACCACCGACAGCAGGCCCGCGAGCGCCGCGCGGCCGAAGGTCACGAACCAGGGCGAGAGCTGCGGATCGGCCTGCGAGCCCGTGGCCAGGCGCGTCATCGGCAGGGTGATCGCGAACATCACCACGCCGGCCAGGCCCAGCCACAGCCCCAGCTTCTGCTGGCGAGCCGCCGTCATGCCCACAGCATCCACACGGCCGTGGCCACCAGCACGGCCGCCATGGCGCGGTTGAACCACAACAGGCGCCGGCCCTGCGCCAGCCAGTCGCGCAGCAGCGCGCCCACCACCGCATAGGTGAGGTTGCTGGCGAAGGCGAAAGCCAGCATCACCGGCAGCACCACGGCCAGCCGGCGCATCGCGTCGTCGTGCCCCGCCACCCAGCCGGCCACGATGGACAGCGCCAGCAGCCAGGCCTTGATGTTGACGAACTGCAGCGCCGCGCCCTGCCAGAAGCCGATGTCGAGCCGGCGCGCGTCGGCCTGCGACAGCCGCGCCGCGCCCGCCAGCCGCCACGCCATCCACAGCAGGTAGCCCACGCCCACGGCCTTGAGCGCCCAGCGCAGCGGCGGCGCGGCCAGCAGCAGCGCGCCCAGGCCCGCCGAGCACAGCAACAGCAACACACCCCAGCCCACCGGCACGGAACACACGAAGCGCAGCGCCTGCGGCAGGCCGCGGTTGGCGGCCAGCGCGGTGGAGAGGGCGGTGTTGGGGCCGGGGGTGAAACTCATGGCGGTGGCCAGAGCCAGCAACGCGGTGAACTCTTGCCAGGTCATGGCGAACACTTTAAATTGGCGCACCGCTACACAACCAGTACAGATGATTTGACAAGACGGCCATCTGTATCGGCGCCACCCCCGGCACAGTTGCTGCTAGCGGCTCACACACCATGCTCACCCGCACCCCGGCCCAGACCCTCACCGACCAGCTCGCCGCGCGCTTCGCCGAGCGCATCCGCTCGCGCCTGCTCGCGGCCGGCACGCGACTGCCCTCGGTGCGCGAATGCGCACGCCAGCAGGGCGTAAGCCCGTACACGGTGGTGGCCGCCTACGACCAGTTGCTGGCGCAGGGGCTGGTGGAATCGCGACCGCAGAAGGGCTTCTTCGTGCGCGACCCGGTGGCGCCGCCGGCCGCCGCCAGCGCGCGCACGCGCCGGGCCGATCCGCCGGCCGCACGCGACGGCGGCCCGCTGCCCGGCGTCAGCCGCATCGACGCCACCGCGCTCATCCGCGGCATGTTCCATCAGCCCTCCAGCAAGCCGCAGCCCGGCTCGGGCGTGCTGCCCAGCCACTGGCTCGAAAACACTTTCATGCCCCAGGCCGTGCGCCGCGTGACCAGCGGCGCGTCGCTGATCGAGAACTCGCTGAGCTACGGCGAGCCAAAAGGCGACGCGCGCCTGCGCGAAGCGCTGGCCCAGCGGCTGGCCAGCATGCACCTGCCCGTGAGCCCCGGGCAGATCGTCACCACCGTGGGCGCCACGCACGCGCTGGACGTGGTGAGCCGCACGCTGCTCAAGGCGGGCGACCCGGTGATGGTCGAAGAGCCCGGGTGGTCGGTGGAATTCGCGCGGCTCGACGCCCTGGGCATGCGCGTGCTGCCCGTGCCGCGCGGCCCCGACGGGCCCGATCTGGACGTGATGGCGCGCTACTGCGAGCTGCACCACCCGCGCCTGTTCGTCTCGGTGAGCGTATTCCACAACCCCACGGGCTACTGCCTGTCGCCCGGCAGCGCGCACCGCGTGCTGCAACTGGCGCAGCAGTACGACTTCCACATCGTCGAGGACGACACCTACAGCCATATCGCGCCCGAGCACGCCACGCGGCTGTCGGTGCTCGACGGCCTCTCGCGCACCATCTACGTGAGCGGCTTCGCCAAGATCCTCGCGCCCAACTGGCGCGTGGGCTTTCTGGCGGCGCCGCAGGATCTGGTCGAGCGCCTGCTCGACACCAAGCTGCTGGCCACGCTGACCACGCCCTCGCTGCTCGAACGCGCGCTGGCGTTGTGCATCGAACAGGGCCAGCTGCGCCGCCATGCCGAGCGCGTGCGCGACCGCCTGGCCGCCGCCCGCGCGCGCAGCGCGCGGCATGCCGAAGCGGCGGGCTGCCGTTTCGCCGCCGAACCGGCCGGCCTGTTCGGCTGGGTGGACACCGGCGTCGGCACCGACGTGCTGGCGCTGCGCATGCTCGACGAAGGCTATCTGCTGGCGCCCGGCGGCCTGTTCCATGCCACGCAGGCGCCCTCCACGCTGATGCGCATCAACTTCGCCAACACGCAGGACGCGGCCTTCTGGCGCGTGTTCGAGCGCCGCGTGGCCGAACAGCGCGGCGCCGCGCGGGGCTGAACGCGCATTCGCGCCTTCGCGCGCGGCCTTGCGCCCCGCCCCGCGCAGCCCCAGTGCCGGCACCGGCGTCGTGGGCATTGCCTTCGTGAAAGAATTGCAAGAAATAGTTAGGCTGCTAACGATCTGCCCGCGCGCGATCGACAGTGCATCGCCATGGAACATCTCACCGACCTCCGGCAACAGACCATGATCGCCGCCACGCTCGTCACGCGGGCGTACCGGCGGCAGGCCGATCTCGCGCTGCAGAGCTGCGGGGTGTCCGAGGTGATGGCGTGGCCGGTGCTGGTGACCGGCCGCCGCGACGGCCTGCGCCAGGTGGATCTGGCCGAGCTGCTCGGGGTGGAAGGCGCATCGCTGGTGCGCACGCTCGACCGCGTGGAAGCCGCCGGCCTCATCGAGCGGCGCGAGAACGCGCGCGACCGCCGCGTCAAGACGCTGCACCTCACCGCGCCCGGCCGCAAGCTGCATGCGCGCATCGAGCAGGTGCTGGCCGACCTGGCCGAGAGCAGCTTCGCGGGCGTGAGCGATGCCGACATGGAAGCCTGCCTGCGGGTGTTCGGCCAGGTCGAGGCCTCGCTGATCCACCAGCAACGCCAGGCCGCCAGACAAGGATGACGATGACCCGCAACACCCCCCTGCTCCGGCCCACCCTCACGCCCGTGGCGCTGGGCCTGCTGATCGCCGGCGGGCCGGCATACGCACAGCCCGCCACCGTGTCCGCCGAGGGCGCGTCGCTCAAGGCCATCACCGTCACCAGCACGCGGCAGGACGCCGCGCCCTTCGAGGTGCCGGCATCGGTGGACGTGATCGGCGGCGAATCGCTGCGCGAGGCGCGCCCGCAGGCCACGCTGGCCGAAGGCCTGGGCGCCGTGCCGGGCCTGGTGCTGCAGAACCGGCAGAACCACGCGCAGGACCTGCAGCTGTCCATCCGCGGCTTCGGCGCGCGCTCCACCTTCGGCATCCGTGGCGTGAGGCTGTACGTGGACGGCATCCCGGCCACCATGCCCGACGGCCAGGGGCAAAGCTCCAACATCGACATCGGATCCATCGAACGAGTGGAAGTGCTGCGCGGCCCGTTCTCGGCGCTCTACGGCAATTCGTCGGGCGGCGTGATGCAGGTCTTCACCGAAACCGGCGAAGGCCCGCCCGCGCTCACAGGCGGCTTCGCCGTGGGCAGCGACGGCCTGCGCCGCTACAGCCTCAAGGGCAGCGGCAGCACCGACGGCGGCGTGGACTGGCTGCTGTCGGGCAGCCGCTTCGAAACCGACGGCTGGCGCCAGCACAGTGCCGCCACGCGCAACACCGCCAACGCGCGCGTGGGCGTGAAGCTGTCGGACGACAGCCGGCTGACGCTGGTGCTCAACCACGTGCGGGTGAATGCGCAGGATCCGCTGGGGCTGGACATCGGCCAGTTCACGGCCAATCCGCGCCAGGCCACGCCGCTCGCGCTGCAGTACGACACGCGCAAGACCGTCGAGCAGACCCAGGGCGGCATGGTGTGGGAGCGCCGCATCGACGCGCGCAACGACCTGCGCGTGATGCTGTATTACGGCCAGCGCCAGACGGTGCAGTTCCAGGCGATTCCGTCGACGGCGCAGAACATCGCCGTCAACCCCAACCACTCCGGTGGCGTGATCGATCTGGCGCGCGACTACGGCGGGCTGGACGCGCGCTGGACCACGCGCACCGAACTCGCCGGCCGCCCGCTCACGCTGATCGGCGGCATCGGCATCGACGCGCTGCAAGAGTCCCGGCGCGGCTGGGAAAACTTCATCGGCCCGGCAGGCGCACCCACGCAGCTGGGCGTGCAAGGCAACCTGCGGCGCGATGAAAGCAACCGCGTCAGCAACGTCGACCCCTACGTGCAGGCGCGCTGGCACTTCACCGACCGCTGGAGCCTGGAAGCCGGCCTGCGCCACAGCAGCGTGCGCTTCAGCTCTGCCGACCATTACGTGGTGGGCGCCAACGGCGACGACAGCGGCACCGCCGACTACAGCCGCGCGCTGCCCATGGCCGCGCTGCGCTACGAGGCCAGCGACGACCTGAGCCTGTACGGCGCCATCGGCCGCGGCTTCGAGACGCCGACCTTCAACGAACTCTCCTACCGCGCCGACGGGCTGTCGGGCCTGAACTTCGGCCTGCGGCCCTCGGTGAACACCAGTGCCGAGGTGGGCGCCAAGCAGCGCGCAGCCGGCGGCCTGCTCACGGCCGCGCTGTTCAGCACGCGCACCGACGACGAGATCGTCACCGCCACCAACAGCGGCGGCCGCAGCACCTTCCAGAATGCCGGGCGCACGGAACGCCACGGCTTCGAGCTGGGCTGGGCCGGCCGCATCGCCGGCCACTGGCGCGCGCAGGCCGCCTACACCTGGATCGATGCCACCTACCGCGACGGCTTCTGCGCCGCCGTGTGCACGCCCGCGGGCCTGGCGCGCCCGGGCAACCGCATTCCCGGCATCGCGCGCCAGGTGGCGCAGGCCGAGATCGCCTGGGCGCCGCCCGAAGGCTGGCGCGCGGGCGCCGAGCTGCGGCACGCCAGCAACATCGCCGTGAACGACGGCAACACGCAGTTCGCACCCGGCTACACCACGCTCGCCCTGCACGCCGGCTACCTGCTGCGCCCCTCGCCGCGCTGGGAAGTGGCGGCGTTCGCGCGCGTGGACAACGCGGCCGACCGAACCTATGCCGGCTCGGTCATCGTCAACGAAGGCAACGCCCGCTATTACGAGAGCGCGCCTGGCCGCAACTGGAGCACTGGCGTCACCGCCACCTACCGGTTCTGAGCACGACCACAGACATGGCAGGCCGCGCCAGGGACGCGGCCCCGATTTCCCGAAGTGAAGACGAGAAAGTGAAGCGAAAGGCAGGTTCCTATGACCAAAAACGACATAACAACATCGAGTGATCGACAGAAGGGCCGATGGCCCCTGGTGGTGCTGGGCGTGATCCTGGCACTGGTGGGCCTGGCGCTCGCCGTGGGCGGCGCCCGCCTGATGAGCCTGGGTGGCTCGTGGTACTACCTGATCGCCGGCGCGCTGCTGGTGTCCAGCGGTGTGCAGTTCGCACGCGCACGCATGAGCGGCTTCTGGCTGTATGCGGCCGTGTTCGTGGGCACGCTGCTGTGGTCCGTCTACGAAGTGGGCTTCGCGTTCTGGCCCTCGGTGCCGCGCCTGGCGCCGGTGCTGGTGCTGGGGCTGCTGGCCTTGCTGGCACTGCCGCGTCTGTCGGCAGGCCGCTGGCGCACGGCAGGGCGCGCGGGCGCTGCGGCCATGGCCGTGGTGCTGGTGGCCGGCGGCGCCGCGATGTTCGTGCCGCACGGCACCATCGACGGCGTGGCTCAGGCCGCGAGCGGCGCCGCGCCCACGGCGCAGGGCGAGTCGCGCTGGCAGTACTACGGCCGCACGCCCCACGGCACGCGCTATGCGCCGTTCGCGCAGATCAACCGCGACAACGTGAACCAGCTCGAAGTGGCGTGGACGTTCCGCACCGGCGAGATCGCCACGCCCGGCAACGAGAACCAGAACACGCCCACGCAGATCGGCGACACGGTGTATGTCTGCACGCCGCGCAACAAGGTCTTCGCGCTCGACGCCGACACCGGCGCGCAGAAGTGGACGTTCGATCCGGTCGCCAACGCCAAGGTGTGGAACCGTTGCCGTGGCGTGGGCTTCTACGAGCCCGCCGCCGTGACCGCCCGCGTGGGCGACATCCCCGCGCCCGCGCCGGCCGAGGGCGGCGCCTGCGACCAGCGCATCGTGATGACCACGGTGGATGCGCGGCTGATCGAGCTCGACGCGAAGACCGGCCAGCCCTGCGCCGGCTTCGGCAACGGCGGCACGGTGGACCTCAAGCAGGGCATGGGCCTGGTGAAGGCGTCCTACTACTTCCAGACCTCGATGCCCACCGTGGTGCGCAACCTGATCGTCGTGGGCGGCTGGGTGTTCGACGGCCGCGAGATCGACGAGCCCTCGGGCGTGGTGCGCGCCTTCAGCGCCGACACGGGTGAACTTGTGTGGGCCTGGGATCTGGGCAACCCCGCCATCACCAAACTGCCGCCCGAAGGCCAGAGCTACACGCGCAGCACGCCCAACGTGTGGTCCACGCCATCCTTCGACGACGCGCTGGGCCTGATCTACCTGCCCACCGGCAACAACCCGCCCGACTTCTGGGGCGCGCAACGCTCGAAAGCGTCGGAGGAATACTCGTCGTCCATCGTGGCGGTGGACGTCACCACCGGCCGCGAGCGCTGGAAGTTCCAGACCGTGCACCATGACATCTGGGACTACGACGTGCCCGCTCAGCCCACGCTGTACGACGCACCCGACGGCAAGGGCGGCACCGTGCCCGCGCTGATCCAGGTGACCAAGCGCGGCCAGATCTTCATGCTCGACCGCCGCGACGGCACGCCGCTGGCCGAAGTGAAAGAGCTGCCGGTGCCCCAAGGCGCGCAGGAAGGCGACTGGGTCTCGAAGACGCAGCCGTACTCGGTGGGCATGCCCGCCGTGGGCAACGAGCCGCTGTCCGAAGCGCGCATGTGGGGCGCCACCTGGTTCGACCAGCTGGCCTGCCGCATCGCCTTCAGGCAGCTGCGCTACGAGGGCGAGTTCACGCCGCCCACCACCACGCCGAGCCTGCTGTATCCGGGCTACTACGGCGGCATGAACTGGGGCAGCGCGTCGGTGGACGAGCACAACGGCCTGCTGATCGTCAACGACATTCGCATGCCGCAACTGGTGCAACTGATCCCGCGCGCCGAAGCCGACAAGCGCCAGGCCAGCCTGGAGCACGGCGTGGGAATGCACCCGCAGGGCGGAACGCCGTATGCCATCACGCAGCAGGCGTTCAATTCGCCGCTGGGCATTCCGTGCCACGCGCCCGCCTGGGGCACGTTCACGGCCATCGACCTCAAGACGCGCCAGATCGTGTGGCAGCGCCCGGCCGGCACCGTGCAGGATGCCGTGGTCAACGGCGTCAAGGCCGGCGTGCCTGTGCCGCTGGGCATGCCCACGCTGGGCGGCCCCATCACCACCGCCGGCGGCCTGACGTTCTACGGCGGCACGCAGGACTACTATCTGCGCGCCATGGACACGCTCACCGGCAAGGAACTCTGGAAGGGCCGCCTGCCCGTGGGCGCGCAAGCCACGCCCATGACCTATGTGTCGCCCAGGACGCAGCAGCAATACGTGGTGATCTCCGCCGGCGGCGCACGCCAGTCGCCCGATCGCGGCGACTACGTGGTGGCGTACAAGCTCAAGGCCAACTGATGCGCTGATGCACTGACGCGCCGAGGCGCTGTCATCGATAACGGCAGGACGGGCTCGCCCCCGCCTGCCGTTATTTCATTTCCGGCCAGCGCAAATGCTCGCCCACATGGTCGCGGAACCACATGTGCGCCAGCGACTGCGCGCTGCGCTCGTGCCACACCAGTTCGTACTTCACCGGCTGCAGCGGAAAGGGCGTCTCGCGCACTTCGAGGTCGTGGCGGCGCGCCGCGGCCAGCGCCAGGCGGCGCGGCAGCAGCGCCATCAGGTCGCACTGCTCCAGCAAGGCGGGCACCACAGAGAACTGGCTCACCACCAGGCCGATGCGCCGCTCGATGCCGACGTGGCGCAGCGCCGAATCGGCATAGGTGAAGGCTTCGCCGTCGGGCGAGATGGCGATGTGCGCCACCGAGCGGAAGGCTTCGAGATCCCACGGCATCGCCGCCACCGGACTGGCGCGGCGGAACACGCACACGTGCTGGTCCATCCACAGCTCGCGGCGCGAGAAATGCTCGGGCAGATCCGAGAACAGGCCCACGCCGAAATCCAGCGTGCCCTGCGCCAGCCGCGCTTCGGTGTCGCCCAGCGTGCGCGTGACCAGGCGCAGCGTGAGGCCCGGCGCGTCGTGCTGCAGCCGCGCGTACCAGGCGGGCACCAGCAGGTGCACCAGCATGTCGTTGATGGCCAGCGACATGCCGAAGCGCGCGCTGCCCGCATCGAACGTGGCGGGCGAGGCCGCGCGGCGCAGCGTCTGCAGCGATTCGCGCACCTCGCGCCACAGCTGCTGCGCGCGTGGCGTGGGCCGCACGCCGCCGGCGGCCCGCACGAACAGCGGATCGCCGTAGATCTGCCGCAGGCGCGCCAGCGCGTGGCTGACGGCGGATTGCGTCAGCGCCAGCCGCTCGGCCGCGCGCGTGACGTTACCCTCGCGCATGACCATGTCGAACACCTGCAGGCCATCGAGATCGATGCGTCGGGTGTCGCTGGATTCCATGCGTGGGGGTGGTGCGAGAAGGACGCGGCCGTCACTCCATCACGAAGCCGGTCGCCTGGACGACTTTACGCCACTTGTCGGTGTCCTCGGCCACGAAACGGCCGAACTGCTCGGGGTTGCCGCCGATGGCGCTCGCGCCCTGATCCAGAAGCAGGCGGCGCACCTCGGGCAGCTGCGCCACCTCGCGCGTGTCGGCCGCGATCTTCGCGGCAATGGCCGGCGGCAGGCCGGCCGGCGCGACCAGACCGACCCAGGTGGTCGCCTCGAAGCCGGGCACGGTGTCGGCCACGGTCGGCACGTCGGGCGCGGCCGGGCTGCGTTCGAGCCCGGTCACGGCCAGCGCGCGCAGCTTGCCCTGGCGCACCTGCGGCCACACGGCCGGAATGTTGTCGAAGGCCACCTGCACGCGGCCCGACAACAGCTCGGACAGCGCGGCGCCGCTGCCCTTGAACGGCACGTGGACCATCTGCGTGCGCGTGGCGATCTTGAACAGCTCGGCCGCCAGATGCACCGAGCCGCCGGCGCCGGTGCTGGCGTAGTTGTAGCGGTCCGGCTCGGCCTTGAGCAGCGCGATGAACTCGGCCACGTTGCGGGCCGGCACGCTGGGGTGCACCACCAGCATGTTGGGGAAGGTGGCCACCAGCGACACCGGGCTGAAGTCCTTCATGCCGTAGGGCAGCTTGGGGTTGACGGCCGGTGCCACCGAGTGCGTGGAGGCGGTGGCCATCAGCAGCGTGTAGCCGTCGGCCGGCGCGCGCGCCACGAAGGTGGAGCCAATGGCCCCGGTGGCGCCCGCGCGGTTGTCGATCACCACCGGCTGGCCCCAGCGCTCGCCCAGCTTCTGGCCGATGAGGCGCGCGATGACGTCGGTGGCGCCGCCCGCCGCGAAGGGCACGACCAGCGTCACCGGCCGTGCCGGAAAGCGCTCCTGCGCCAGGGCGCCGGGGGTGCCCAGCAGCAGCGTGGCGCCGGCCGCGGCCAGCGCGGCCAGATGCCGGCGGCGCGAGAGGGTTGTCGTGAAGGTTGTCATGCGTGTCTCCTTGGAAATCGTTGTGTCGTCGTGCTCGTCGTGCCCCGGCCGGTGCCGGCGGCCCCCGCTTCAGCGCAGGTCGAAGTAGGCCTGCGCGTTGTCGTGCAGCACCTTGCGCAGCACCTCGTCGCTGTAGCCTTCGGCGCGCCAGTCGGCCAGCACCTTTTCGTAGCGCAGCACCGGGAAGTCGCAGCCGAACATCACGCGGTCCTGCAGCCGGCCGGCGATCTCTTTCTTGAGCGCCGGCGTGAACTGGCGCGGCCCCCAGCCATGCAGCTCGTAGGTGACGTTGGGCTTGTGCAGCAGGATGGCGATCATGTCGTCCTGCCACGGATAGGCCGGCCGCGCCGCGAGGATGCGCAGATCGGGATAGCGCGCGGCCACGTCGTCGATGTGGCGCGGGTGGCCGTCGTCCAGCTTGATGCCATTGCCGCCGGGCAGGCCCTGGCCGATGCCGGTGAGGCCCGTGAGGATCATCACCGGCACGCCCGCGTCGATGGAGCGGCGGTAGAACGGATCCCACAGCGGATCGCTGGCCGGCACGCCCGTCACCTGGCCATTCACGCCGAAGCCGACGAAGCCCGCGCCCGCCGCCAGGCAGCGGTCGAATTCGGCAATCGACTCGGCACCGCGGCGCGGATCGAACTGCAGCCAGTGGCCGGCGATGGCGTCGGGGTGCAGCCGCTGCTGCTCCATGGCGTAGTCGTGCAGCGCGCGCATCTCGTCGATGGGCATGAACTTGGTGATCGAGAGATCGAGCAGCGCGCGCACCTGGTTGCGGCGGAAGTAGTCGGCCTGCTCCTGCTCTGTGAAGTAGCTCACCGGCGTCTTCCAGATCTTTTCCTGGCGCGCCAGCTCTTCGGGCGTGCGGAAGATGTAGCCGCGCCGGGTGCCCCAGTGCGAATGGCAGTCGATGAATTTCACGGGTGTCTCTTTCTTCTGTGGGTGCAGCGCCTCAGGCGGCCGGGCGCTGGTCGATGAGCCGGCGGATCTTGGAGGTGGTCGCCAGGCCGGTCAGCGGGCTGAGCTCGCCCGGCGCCGCCGCCTGCAGCACCAGCTTCACGCCCAGCGCCTCCTTGATGCGCACGGCCAGCGCGCGCTCGATGGCGGGGGCATCGGTGGCATCGGCGCTCTTGAGCTCGAAGCGCACGCGCATGTCGTCGCGCCCGGTCGCGGCGTCGCGTTCCAGAACGCACAGGTACTCGCCGTTGGCCGCCGCATGCTCGGCCACCAGCGCGCCGATCGCCTCGGGAAAGATGTTGGTGCCGCGCAGCTTGACCATGTTGTCGGCGCGGCCGAACAGGCGGCTGATGCGGCGGTGATGGCTGCCGCAGGCGCAGGGCGCACCGTCCACCCACGACGAGATGTCGTTGCTGTTGAAGCGGATCATGGGCGCGGCATGCTTGAACAGGCTGGTGACGTACATCACGCCCTTCTCGCCCGGCCCGCGCGGCGCGCCGGTGTCCGGGTCGACGATCTCCACATGCATCGCGTCCTCGAAGACGTGCATGCCGCTGCGGTGCTCGCAGTCGGCCGCGATGGAGCCGAACTCGTTGGTGCCGTAGGTGTCGTACACGCCGCATCCCCACAGGTCTTCCAGCGATTCGCGGTCGTCCAGCCCCAGGTGCGCGATCAGCCCGCGCAGGCCGAGCGAGCGCGGATCGACGCCCATGTCGTCGCGCGCCACCAGGCCGATGTTGCGCAGGTAGGGCGCGAAGCCCACCAGGAAGTTGATCTTCCAGCCCTTCATGATCTCGACCTGCCGGCGCGTGGGCGTCTGCGCGCCCGAGCCGGTCATCACCGGCACCGCGCCGGTGTACTTCCAGATGCCCTCGCGCGCCAGGAAGCCGCCGTTGGTGAGGCCGGTGGACAGCGCCACCTGCACCAGGTCATACGGGCGCACGCCCTGCATGTAGAGGCGCCGGCCGGTGATGATGTTCATCACCTCGCGGTCGCGCGGCGTGTAGAGCATGGCGCGCGGCATGCCTGTGGTGCCGCCGCTGGTCTGCAGCACCAGCGGCACGGGCGCATCGCGCGTGGCATCCAGGCCCAGGAAGTCGCCCCAGGGCGGATTGCGCTCGATGCTCTCGCGCAGGTCGTGCACCGAGAACGGCGGGATCTCCTTCAGGTCGGCCAGGCAGCGCACGTCTCCGGGCTTGAGGCCGGCCGCGCCCCAGTGGCGCTGATAGAACGGAATCTGCCAGCCGCGCTCCACCTGCTGCAGCAGGCGCTGCTCCTGAAGGGCGGCGATCTCGGCCGGCTGCAGGCGGAAGGTGCTGTCGAAGTAGTCGGGCGCCGTGGGAAATTCATTCCACAGCGCGGGGAAGTCGAGGGATTCGTAATAGCGCGGAATGGCCTGGCGCGCCGGGTGGCCGCCAGAGGGCGCGCGCGCCGTGGCAGGTTCGGGGGGGTGCAGCTGCGGAGTCGTCATGCAGGGCAGGTTAGCCCTGCACCATCGCGCGCGGATGATCGATTGCGGGTGGCGACATGCACGCCATTCATGATGCGTGCGTGGGCCGGTGCCGCCTCACCGGTCGAACATAAACCCCTCGGCCGGGTGCAGCGCCCAGCGGCCCTCGCCCTGCAGCTGCAGCACATGCGTGTGATGCGCCAGCACCGCCGGGCGGTGCGCGATGCTGATCACCGATGCGCCGCTGGCGCGCACGCGCTGGTACAGGGCGGCTTCGTTGGCGCTGTCGAGCGCGCTGGTGGCTTCGTCCAGGATCACCAGGCGCGGGTTGCGCACCAGCACGCGAGAGAACGCCAGGCGTTGCTGCTCGCCCACGGAGAGCACCTTTTCCCAGTCGCGCACCGATTCCAGCCCGCCGGCGCGGCGGGCCAGCTCGGGCAACTGCACGTCGTGCAGCAGGCGCAGCAGCGCCGCATCGTCCATCGACGTCTCGCTGGCCGGGTAGGTCATCTGGCTGCGCAGCGTGCCCTGCTGCATGTAGGGCCGCTGCGGCAGGAAGAACACGTCGGCCATCGGCGGGTGGTGCACCGTGCCTTCGCCCGCGTGCCACAGCCCCGCGATGGCGCGCAGCAGCGAGCTCTTGCCGCAGCCGCTGGGGCCGGTGATCAGCAGCGCGTCGCCCGCCGCCAGATCCAGCGACAGATCCTTGACCAGCAGGCGGTCGAACTGCGGCGTGTAGAGCGTGAGCCGCTCGATGGCAAAGCCCTGACCCTCGCGCGAGCGGATGCGCGTGCGCGGCACGGGGCCGCCGGGCGGCAGGGGCGGCGGCAGTTCGGAATCGGGCACGCCCGGCGCCGCGGCTGCCACGGCCCGCGCCGCGCGCAGACCCTGCGCCCGCGCCACCCGGCGCGCGCGGCGCTGCGCGCGCCGCAGCGTGCGGGCCGCCGCGGCGGCAGCGGCCACGGCTTCGGGCTCCTGCGGCTCGGCCCGGCCCGGCGCGCCCAGCAGCGCCTGCGCCAGCGTGTCGAGCCGGCCGATACCGGCCACGAAGCGGCTCAGGCTCTCGAAGTTGTCGACGATGAGCGACACCGCCGCCAGCACCGCCGCAAAGGCGCCGGCCGCCTGGATGGCGCGGCCCACTTCCATGTCGCCCGACAGCACCGCGTCGGCCAGGATCACGGCCGGGATCACCACCGTGAGCTGGCTGAACGCGCGCTGGAACAGGTTGAGCGAGCGCTGCCGCTTGATGAGCCGCGCGTAGTTGTTGAACACCGCCTGGAAGCTGCGGTCGAGCTGCGCGCGCTCCTGCGCTTCGCCACGGTAGAACGCGATGGATTCGGCGTTCTCGCGCAGCCGCATCAGGCCGAAGCGGAAATCGGCCTCGCGCCGCAGCTGCCAGAAGTTGAGCCGGATCAGCGGCGCGCCGAACACATACAGCGCCACCACCGTGCCCACCAGCGCATAGACGGCGAGGAAGCCCACCAGCATCTTCGAGATGGACCACAGCACCGCGCTGAACGCCACCAGCTGCATCGCCGCGCCCAGAAAGATCAGCAGGAAATGCGTGGAGCGCCCGGTGAAGGTGTTGATGTCTTCGCTGATGCGCTGGTCGGGGTTGTCGATGGCGTTCTGGCCGTTCAGCTCGTAGTAGCGCCGCTCGCCCAGATAGCCTTCGAGGAAGCGGTGCGTGAGCCAGCGCCGCCAGTGGTTGGCGAAGGCATCGCGCATGTAGTAGTAGAAGGCGTACACCGGCACCGCGAAGGCCAGCACGACCAGGCAGGTGCGCACGGCGCTCCAGAAACGGTCGCGGTCCTGTGCGGCCAGGGCGGACGTCATCTCGCCCGTGCGGTCCACCAGCATCACGGCCAGCTGCGTTTCCAGCAGCATCAGCATGATCAGTAGCGCCATCAGGCCCCAGGCGATGTAGCGCTGATCGCCAAGCCAGTAGGGGCGCGCCACGTTCATGAACTGGCGCCAGGCCGCCAGCGTGAGCGTGGGGCCGCGCGTGCCGGCGCCGTCTGGCGCGCCGTCGGCGTCGGCTTCGGCCTGCGGCGGCTCGTCGCCCTCTGCCGGCACGGGGGGAACGGGAACTGCAGCAGCGGCGGAAGGCGACATCGAGCGAAGACGAGAGACGACTGGCCGCTACGGTAGCCCCGCGATGACGCGGCGGCTGTCGGACGCCATCCCTGCCACGCTAAGGAAAGCCGCGCACGGATGTTGAAAGTTAGCCGTTCAGATCAGAAAACCCCGGGTCATCGTCGCGATCTCGACTCTCGGCAAGTCAAGCTCGCGTGCAAGCTCCTGCCAGCCCGCCACCACGTCACGCACCTCTGCGACGATGGCCTGCGCCTCCTTGCCGTCCAGCCGATAGAGCCCGGCCGTGCCCAGCACGGGCTCGAGCGACGAGGCGTCCGACGCACCGTCCCACGTCAAAGCATGGTGGTCCTTGGCCGGATTGGGGTTGATGTCGAACGCAGGCGCCAGACGCCAGCCAGATCGGCTCAGCAGAAAGCCATGATTGCGCAGGTGGTCGTCGCGGTTGCCCACGAACAGGTTGAACACGGCACGACGGAACAGTTGACGCAGATCGTCCGCCAGGCCGGCGCCGCCGCTGTCTTCCAGCGCCTGCACCACATGCAGGTAGCTGCCGCCCTGTTGCCCGTCGTGCCGCCCGGTCAACGTCATCGCGCTGGCGTACATGCGCCGCGCATGCGGCGCTCCTTCGGGCCCGGCGGTGCGGTCGAAGCGCCTGACGGCGTACGTCCAGTACCGGTCGTCCCCCAGGTTCAGACGCTCGGCATCGGGCATGTCGACCCTGGCCTTGCGGGCCAGCCGGTACACAAGTATTCCCAACTGCCCCAGTCCCACGTGTCGTTGTGGCCCGGGAACTTGGCAAGCCACAGCGCGCCGTCCGGGCCCGTGAAGGTGGCCTTGGGCCGGGCCCCGCCCAGCGACGTGCCGGGGGCCACGAGCATCGACAGCCATTGCTCGTATTCGGGCATGTCTTCGGGTCGCGGCCCATCGAGCGCCTTGGCCACGCGGGCCAGTTCGCGCAGATCGGTCACGGGTGGTGCGGGCAACGGGCCGTCGTCCACGAACGCCATGCCGGGCGGCACGCGAAAGCGCAGCGCGCCGGCGCGGGTGAAGTCGTTCACGCCGAGCATGAAGAACAGATCGTTCATGCGAGCCCGCGCCCGCTGCTGATCGGCTGCGGACTTGATCTCGCGCCGCTCCATCAGCACCCGCCCCCACCTGTCAGGCGCGCAGTCAGCGAACACGCCGAAGCCGTGGCCGTCGCGCGCGTGCTGCTCGCCCGCCACCAGGTCGAGCTGCGGATCGATGGCGATGGCCGCCCGCGAGGCCAGCCATTCGTCGGTGTATTCGAAGCTCGGCGGCAGATCGATCCGCGCCTGCCCCGGGAACAGATTGCCGATGTGCGCGATAGGGCCCAGCTCCGCCGCGTCGAGGTGGACTTCGACGCGGGGTCGGCTCGATGCCTGCTTCGTTGCCATGGCGGTGAATTCCCGGGCTCAGTCGGGCTGGGCCGGCTTGCGACCCCGGGCGCGCAGCGAGCGGGCGTCTTGCAGCTTCAGGCCCAGCGTGTCCTGGCTGGCCACCTGTTCGATGTCATTTTCAAGGCGCAGCACGCGCAAGGCCTTGAGATACGAGCCCAGCGAGACGTTGGGATCGCCCGCTTCGAGCCGGGCCAGAGTCTTTGGATCGATGCCCACCCGTTCGGCAAACAGCGAGGCCGACAGATCGCGCCGCGCACGGGCCAGCTCGATGCGCTGGCCCAAGCCTGACGCAATCCTGGAGAGCGCAGGTGTCAGAGTACGGCTGATACGCGGCATATCGGCATACTTTCCCGGAAATTCAGAATTTCACGGAAAGTATACCCACATCAGACGATGCCGCGCAGCAGCTCGCTCGCCCCGTCCCACACGATCTGCACGCCCAGGCACAGCAGGATGAACGCCGACAGCCGCAGGAACACCACCGTGCCCGCTTCGCCCAGCGGCTTGAGCAACTGCTGCGCGTAGCGGAAGGCCAGGTAGAGGATGACGCCGATCGCCACCAGCGACAGCACCGCGCCGCCCATGCGCGCCAGCGAGATCGAGAGCCGCGCATCGGCCAGCGACACGCCCACCGTGATGGCCGCCGCGATCGAGCCCGGCCCGCAGCTGATCGGGAAGGTGAGCGGATAGAACGCCTGGCGCCGCGCCATCTCGGGCGTGAAGGCCTCGGCCAGCTCGGTGCGGCTGTCCTGCGTGGGCGAGCTGGTGTGCAGCAGGCGCCACGCCATCGACGCCACGATCAGCCCGCCGCCCACGCGCACGATGGGCAGCGAGATGCCGAAAAATTCCAGCACATACGAGCCCACCAGCATCGAGCCCATCAGCAGCATGACCATATTGCCCGCGATGCGGCGGGCCAGCGCGGCGCGCGTGGCCGGCGACGCGCCCTCGGTCAGCCCCAGGAAGATGGGCGCCGTGGCCGCCGGGTGGAGGATGGGCAGCAGCGCGGCGAAAACGAAGAGGAAGCTGCGGCCGGTGGCGGCGAGGAGTTCCAGGGTCATGGGAAAGCGATCCTTGTCGGGTACGGCGCGGTCAGTGCGGGTGATCAGTGCGGGTAATCAGTGCGGGTGACGCGCGCGGGCGGCCTCCATTATTCGTTGGCCGGCAAGACCCCAGGCGCGGGCCGAGCCAGGCGGCCGCCGGCGCGCGCGAGTGCGTCAATCGCCGTAATGCCGCCGCGCCGCCCGCTCTTCACGCAGCCAGCGCCGTACGCCGTCGGCGTCTTCGGGCAGCTCTTTCAGCGCGGCGCGCTGCCAGGCGATGGCATCGCGCAACTGCTGCGCCTGCGCGCGCAGCGGGGCCAGCGCCTTGTCGGGGGTGAGGCGGGCGCTGCCACCTTCGATGCCGAACTCGTCGCAGAACGCCTGCGCGGCTGCCGCCACCTCGCGCTGCAGCGCGGCCAACTGCGCGGTCAGCAATGCCTGATAGGGCGCCAGCGCCGCGGCGGGCGGTGCGCCGCCGTCGGCCAGCAGCTCCAGCAGGCCGAGCAGGTCTTGCGCGGCATAGGCGCGGTTGGCCTGCTGCATGAGCGCCGTCTTGCGCTCGCGCGCGGCGGGGTCGGGCTCGCGATCGGGGTGCAGGGCGCTGGCCACACGGCGATACACCTCGCGCAGCGAAGGCACGGCCGGCGCAGCCTGACCCGCGCGCGTGCGGCTCTTGCGGGCCGCGTGATGGGCAGCGCGGCGCTTGTCGGCGGCGGCGCGGGCGCTTTCCCAATCGTTGTCCCAACCGCCCTCCCAATCTGTCTGCCAGCTTTCGTCTTCCTGCTGCGGCGCGGATCCATCGGCGGGCGTACTTGGCGCGGGGGCGTCGTCGTCCTTCTCCTGCGGCTCGATGTCGTCTAGGTCATCGGCCGAGGGCGGCACCGGCTGCGCTGCTGCTGTCGCTTCGGCATGGCGGCGCTGGATGTCCTGCATCTCGGCACGCTGCGCCTGCGCGCTGCTGGCCGACGCCAGCATGCCCGCCCAATCGGCCACCAGCTCGCGCAGCGCCGCGCGGTCGGCCTTCGACAGCCCGGGGTAGGCACTGGCCACGTCTAGCTGCTGCACCTGCTGCGCCAGCAACGCGCAGTAGGCGTCGTGAAGAGGGGCGATGTCGCGGGCGTAGCGCACCTGGGCGGCGTCGCGGGCGGATTGCCAGGCGGCGAGGAGGGTGCGTTGGGTGGTGATGCGGTGTTGGAGGGCGTTGAGCGGACCGGGGC
>JAGOCV010000297.1 GCA_017998575.1 Burkholderiaceae bacterium | reverse complement strand
GATGGTGGGCATGCGCGTGGTGGTCACCGCCTGCGACGCGCAGGGCAATGTCGATCTGGCCGACCTGCAGCGCGCTTGCGAACAGCACAGCGACAGGCTGGCCGCCGTGATGATCACCTACCCCAGCACGCACGGCGTGTTCGAGACCGGCGTGAAAGACCTCTGCGCGCTCGTCCACAAGCATGGCGGCCGCGTGTACGTGGACGGCGCCAACATGAACGCGCTGGTCGGCGTGGCCGCGCCGGGTGAATTCGGCGGCGACGTGAGCCACCTCAACCTGCACAAGACCTTCTGCATCCCGCATGGCGGCGGCGGCCCGGGCGTGGGGCCGGTGTGCGTGGTGGAAGACCTCGTGCCCTTCCTGCCCGCTCACGAAGCGGGCGGGATCGCGGGCGGCGTGGGGGCCGTCTCGGCCGCGCCCTATGGCAACGCGGCCGTGCTGCCCATCAGCTGGATGTACATCCGCATGATGGGCGCCGACGGCCTCACTGCCGCCACGCAGACGGCCATCCTGTCGGCCAACTACATCAGCGCGCGCCTGCAGGACCACTTCCCCACGCTCTATGCCAGCCAGTCGGGCGCCGGCCGCGGCCACGTGGCACACGAATGCATCCTGGATCTGCGCCCGCTCAGGGACACCAGCGGCGTCACCGCCGAAGACGTGGCCAAGCGCCTGATCGACTACGGCTTCCACGCGCCCACGCTGTCGTTCCCCGTGCCCGGCACGCTGATGGTCGAGCCCACCGAAAGCGAGCCGCTGGCCGAGCTGGACCGCTTCATCGACGCCATGATCGCCATCCGCGGCGAGATCCGTCGCGTGGAAGAAGGCGTGTGGCCCCGCGATGACAACCCGCTGAAGAACGCGCCGCACACCGCGCCCGCGCTGCTGGCCACCGACTGGACACGCCCCTACAGCCGCGAGGTGGCGGCCTATCCGCTGGCCGCGCTCAAGGCCGGCAAGTACTGGTCGCCCGTCGGACGCGTGGACAACGTCCACGGCGACCGCAATCTGTTCTGCAGTTGCGTGCCGGTGGCGGATTACGCCTGAACCTTGCCCTCGCGCAGCGTGGGCTGCACGAAGCGCACGCTGGCGCGCAAGCCCGGCCCGCCCGGCACGTCGTCGAGCGAGAAGCGCGCGCCCATCAACTGGGCGTACTGCGTCACGATCGACAGGCCCAGCCCTGAGCCATGGCCCAGCGAGGCACCGGCTTCGCCCTGAGCCCAGCGCTGCCTGAGCGCCTCGCGCCGGTCGGGCGGCAGGCCCGGGCCGTTGTCGCTGACCGACAGCGCCACCGCGCCATCGGGGCCACCTTCGTGCGACACCTCCACCGTGATGCTGGCCGCACCCTCGGCCGGGCGGCCATAGCGCAGCGCGTTGTCGAGCAGGTTGTTGAGGATGCCTTCGACCAGCATGGCGTCGGCCTGAACCGTCACCGGCCCGTCGATGCCGCGCGCGCCCAGGTCCACGCCCGCCGTGTCGGCGCGCGGCAGGAAGCGCAGCACGGCCTCCTGCACCTGCGCGTCCAGCGCCACGGGAGTGAGGCGCAGCCCGGTGCGCACCTCGTCGGCCAGCGCCAGCGCCAGCAGCTGGTCGACCATGCGGCTGGCGCGTGCCTGGCTGCTGGCGATGCGCTCGAGCTGCGCGCGCCACACCTGCGGGTCTTTCTGCGCCAGCCCGTACTCGGCCAGCGCGCGGATGCCGGCCAGCGGCGTGCGCAGCTCGTGCGCCACGTTGCCCGCGAACTCGCGCTGCGCCTCCAGGCTGCGCGAGAGCCGCGCCAGCAACGAGTTGATGGCCTCGCCCAGTTGCGCGACGTCGCTGGTGCTGGCATCGACGTGGATGGGCCCGAGGTCGTCCTCGCCGCGCCTGTCCACCGTCTGCTGCAACTGGCTGAGCGACTCGGTATCGACGCCGATGGCACGGCGCAGCCACAGTGCCAGGCCCGTGAGCAGCAGCAACTGCGGCACGGTGGCATAGACCAGCACGTTGCGCAGCATGACGCTTCGGCTGCGGTCGGTCTGCGCCATCACGACCATGAAAGGCTGGGGCTGGTCGCGCCGCAGCGTGACCGCGCGCACGGCGCGGCCCTGCACCACCTCGTCGTGGAACTGGTAGGGCAGGTCTGTCTCGTCGCTGGGCTGCGAAGGCAGCTCAGCCTGGCCCGCCACCAGCGTGCCGTCGCCTGCCTGCACCTTGAGCAGCATGGCTTCGGCCTGGTCGAACAGCACGCCGTCGAGCTCGCCCTGCGACATGTCCAGCTGCAGGCGCCCTTCGTTCTCGTTCACGTTGGACGCCACCATGTAGGCGTCGTCCAGCAGCGAGCGGTCGAACGCGCGGCCGGTGAAGTACTGCGCCACTTCCACCGCGATGAGCGAGCCCGTGAGCCAGGTGAGCGCCAGCGGCAGCAGCACGTGGCGCGAGAGCCGCGCGCGCAGCGAGGGCCGGGCGCGGGCTGGCGTCATGGAAGGCGCCGTCAAGCGTCCTGCGTGACGGGCATGGGCTCGATCACGTAACCCAGGCCGCGCAGCGTGCGGATCTGCAGGTCGGCGCCCGCGAGCTTCTTGCGCAGGCGCGAGATGAAGGCTTCGAGTGCGTTGTCGCCCAGCGACTCGTCGAAGCCCGAGAGCTTGTGCGAGAGCATGCGCTTGTTGACCACGCGCCCGGGCGGCGTCATCAGTTCCCACAGCACCTCGAACTCGCGGCCGGGCAGCGTGAGCGGCCGGTCGGCCAGCAGGAAGCGGCGGTCGCGCCGGTCGAGCACGAGCTGGCCCAGCTCGACGCGGTCGTCGGTCTGCTGGGTGCGGCGCACCAGCGCACGCAGGCGCGCCTCGACCTCGGCCAGCTCGAACGGCTTGCCCAGGTAGTCGTCGGCACCGGCGTCCAGGCCCGCGATGCGCTCTTCCGTGCGGTTGCGCGCGGTGAGGATGAGCACCGGCGTGCGGTTGCCCGCGGCGCGGGCGTTGCGCAGCGCGCGCAGACCGCTGGAGAGGCCGCTTTGCGGATGCGATGTGGCGGGCAGGTTGAGATCGAGCAGCACGGCGTCGAAGGGTTGCACGAGCCAGAAGTGCTCGGCCTCCTCCACGCTCTGGGCCACGTCGACGCGGTGGCCCGCATCGGTCAGGCTGCGCGCCACCATGTCGCGCAGAACGAGGTCGTCTTCCACCAGCAGGATTCGCATGCCTCCAATGATGCAGCCGCCACGCGCAACCCCGGTACGAGGAATCACTTACGGACAGGTCAGCCTGAGGTCAGGCGCCCCCACCTAGAGTCAGCCGCGAGTCAGGAGGGGGCCTCGCGCGCGGGGCTGCCTGGCCGTCACAACCTAAAAACCGAGGACGACTGCATCGTGAAGATAAAGAGTCAGAGAGACTTCTATTCAGGCGTGATGTTCGCCACCGTGGGCGGCATCTTCGCCTGGGGAGCAACCAACTACAACGTGGGCACGGGCGCGCGCATGGGACCGGGCTATTTCCCGCTGCTCGTGGGCCTGCTCACCCTGCTGATGGGCGTGCTCATCATGCTCAACGCGCTGCGCAAGGGCGGCGAGGACGGCGATCCGATCGGTGCGATCGCCTGGCGCCCGCTGATCTTCATCATCGGTGCCAACCTGCTGTTCGGTGTGCTGCTGGCCGGCCTGCCTTCGCTGGGCATTCCAGCGATGGGAATGATCGTGGCGATCTACGTGATGACCTTCGTGGCCAGCCTCGCGGGCGACAAGTTCGCGTTCAAGCCCGTGCTCGTCCTGGCGACCGTCCTGGCCGCAGGCAGCTATTTCGCCTTCGTCGTGGCGCTGAAGCTGCAGTTCCCCGTGTGGCCCACCTTCATCACCGGCTGACCGCCACAGGAAAGACACCATGACGGATCTGATCAGCCATCTCTCGATGGGTTTTGGCGTGGCCTTCACGTTCCAGAACCTGCTCTACGCCTTCCTGGGCTGCCTGCTGGGCACCCTGATCGGCGTGCTGCCGGGCATCGGCCCCGTGGCCACCATCGCCATGCTGCTGCCCACCACGTACGCGCTGCCCCCCGTGTCCGCGCTCATCATGCTGGCCGGTATCTACTACGGCGCGCAGTACGGCGGCTCCACCACCGCCATCCTGGTCAACCTGCCGGGCGAAGCCTCGTCGGTGGTGACCGTGATCGACGGCTACCAGATGGCGAGAAAGGGACGAGCGGGGCCTGCGTTGGCCGCCGCCGGCCTGGGCTCGTTCTTCGCGGGCTGCGTCGGCACGCTGATCCTGGCCGCGTTCGCGCCGCCGCTCACCGAGGTCGCGTTCAAGTTCGGCCCGGCCGAGTACTTCTCGCTGATGGTGCTGGGCCTGATCGGCGCCGTGGTGCTGGCTTCCGGCTCGCTGCTCAAAGCCATCAGCATGATCCTGCTGGGCCTGTTGCTGGGCCTGGTGGGCACCGACGTGAATTCGGGCGTGGCGCGCTACAGCCTGGACATCCCCGAGCTGACCGACGGCATCGGCTTCATCGCCATCGCCATGGGTGTGTTCGGCTACGGCGAGATCATCAAGAACCTGTCGGTTCCCGAGGAACAGCGCGAGGTCTTCACCGCGAAGGTGAAGGGCCTGATGCCGACCAAGGAAGACTTCATCCGCATGACGCCCGCCGTGCTGCGCGGCACGGCCCTGGGATCCACGCTGGGCATCCTGCCCGGTGGCGGCGCGCTGCTGTCCGCCTTCGCGGCCTACACCATCGAGAAGCGCGTGAAGCTCAAGCCGGGCGAAGTGCCGTTCGGCCAGGGCAACATCCGCGGCGTCGCGGGCCCCGAGTCGGCCAACAACCCCGGCGCGCAGACTTCCTTCATCCCGCTGCTGACGCTGGGCATTCCGCCCAACGCCGTGATGGCGCTGATGGTGGGCGCGATGACCATCCACAACATCCAGCCGGGCCCGCAGGTGATGACCAGCAACCCCGA
>JAGOCV010000296.1 GCA_017998575.1 Burkholderiaceae bacterium | reverse complement strand
TTTCGTGGCTGGTGGAGGAAGAACGCCGGGCCGCCTTCGAGGAATCGGGCCATCACTTCGAGAGCGGCTATCACCTAACGCTGCTTTACCTGCCGCCGGAAGAATCCCGCGCCCGCGCAGCCAGGATGCTCTACGAGAACACGCCGACGAATGGTGTGGACTGGCGCGAGCGGCTGCAAGCCTTCGTCGCGGAAACGGATCGCGTCTTTGACCTGCTCGACGGCGTGATGCCGGAAATTGACTGGCTCGATGACGCGCAGACGCTGACCTACCTGCACGCGACCATCTCGACGCGGCGCTATCGCGTGGGCGTGCCCGAAGTGCCGTTCCACATCGACGCGCTGCTGACCGATTCCGCGCTGGTCGGCGGCCTGGCGCCCATGCTGGGCGACCAGCACCTGCGCGTGGTGTCGGTGCGCGGCTTCCCGACCTCGACCTGGCCAGGGATTCTGGACGACCTCAACCGCCTCGGTTTTGCGTACCGCTGGAGCACGCGCTTTCTCTGCCTCGACAAATCCGAGGCGGAACGGGAGTTGGGACGCCTGCGCCGCCAATGGTTCGCCAAGCGCAAGAACGTCATCGCGCTGCTGCGCGAAACGATCTTCCAGCAGGAAAGCCCGCTGGTCGATACCGACGCCAACAACAAGGCCGCCGATGCCGACGCTGCCTTGCAGGAGCTAGGCAGCGATCAAGTCGCCTTCGGCTATCTGACGGCGACCGTCACCGTCATGGACGAGGACGCTGCCGTCGCAGACGAGAAGCTGCGCATGGTGGAGCGCGTCATCCAGGGTCGGGGCTTCGTCACCATCCCTGAAACGCTCAATGCCGTGGATGCCTGGCTGTCTTCGATCCCCGGCAACGCCCACGCGAACGTGCGCCAGCCCATCGTTTCGACGCTGAACCTGGCGCACATGATGCCGGTGTCGGCGGTGTGGGCCGGGCCAGAGAAGAACGACCACCTCGACGGCCCGCCGCTGATCGTCACACGCACCGATGGCGCCACGCCGTTTCGCCTCGTGACGCACATCGGCGATGTGGGCCACACGCTGGTCGCGGGGCCGACTGGCATGGGCAAGTCGGTCTTGCTCGCCACGCTGGGGATGCAATTTCGCCGCTATCGCGGCTCGCGCATCGTCGCCTTCGACATGGGCCGCTCCATGCGGGCTGCGATCCTCGGCCTGGGCGGCGAACACTACGACCTGGGCACGGATGGCGAAATCGCTTTCCAACCACTCGCGCGTATCGACCGTGAGGGCTATCGCACGTGGGCCGCCGAATGGATCGAAGGCCGCTTGGTGCACGAAGGCGTGGCGGTCGGCCCCGACGAGAAGACAGCTATCTGGTCGGCGCTGGGAAGTCTCGCCGGTGCGCCGGTGGAGCAGCGCACGATGACGGGGGTCTCCGTGCTGTTGCAATCGAACACGCTGCGCCAGGCGCTGTCGCCTTATGTGCTAGGCGGTGCCCACGGCAAGCTGCTGGACGCCGACCATGACCGCCTCGGCATGGCCGACGTGCAGTGCTTCGAGATGGAGGAGCTGATGCACAGCAAGGCCGCCGTCATGGCCGTGCTGCATTACCTCTTTGCGCGCTTCGATGAACGCTTCGACGGTGCGCCCACGCTGCTGATCCTCGATGAAGCGTGGTTGTTCCTCGATGACCCGGTGTTTGCCGCGCGTATCCGCCAGTGGCTCAAGACGCTGCGCAAGAAGAACGTCAGCGTCATCTTCGCCACGCAGAGCCTTGCCGACATCAAGGATTCGAGCATCGCGCCCGCGATCATCGAAAGCTGCGCCAGTCGCATCTTCCTGCCGAACCCGCAGGCGACCGAACCGCAGATTCGCACGATCTACGAGGGCTTCGGCCTCAACAGGCGACAGATCGAAATCGTCGCAACCGCGCAGCCCAAGCGCGACTACTACTACCAATCCCGCCTCGGCAACCGCCTGTTCGACCTCGACCTGGGGCCGGCGGCGCTGGCGTTTGTGGGCGCTTCCACGCCGCAAGACCAGCGCGACATAGACCGCGTGCTGCTGGACGCCGGCGTGCCCGGCTTCGCGGGCGCCTGGCTGCGCCATCGCGGCCTCGATTGGGCGGCCGACCTGCTGCCCTCGTTCCCCGGCCTCGCGCCGGGTTCCCTCGCTGACCAACCCCTGGAGAATCTGCCATGAAGAAGCGTCTTATCGCCGCCGCCATCGCGGCCATGCTTTGCACCGCCACCGCCCATGCGCAATGGGTCGTGGTCGATCCCACCAACCTCGTGCAGAACACGCTGACCGCGATCCGCACGCTGGAGCAGATCAACAACCAGATCCAGCAGCTTCAGAACGAAGCGCAGATGCTGATGAACCAGGCGCGCAACCTCGCCAGCCTGCCGTCCAGCGTAGTGAACCAGTTGCGCGCCAATCTGGCGACGACCGAGCGGCTGATCGCGCAGGCCCGCGGCCTGGCCTACGACGTGACGAATCTGGATCGGGAGTTTGCGCGCCTGTATCCCGAGCAGTACGCCGCCACCGTCAGCGGCGACCAGATGTACCGCGATGCGCAGGAGCGTTGGCGGAACACGCTCAACGGCTTGCAGACCACGATGCAGATGCAGGCACAGGTGTCGCAGAACCTGGGCGAAGACGAAAGCGTGCTGGCTGACCTCGTGGGCAAGAGCCAGTCGGCCGAAGGCGCGCTCCAAGCCATGCAGGCCATGAACCAGTTGCTGGCCTTGCAGGCCAAGCAGTCGATCCAGTCGCAACGGCTCCAGATCACGCAGGATCGTGCGGCCTCGCTGGAACTGGCGCGGCAGGCGGCCGCCACCGAGCGAGCGCGCGAAGTGCGGCGGCGTTTCATCGGCGATGGCACGCCGTACACGCCGCAGCGCGTGGATTTCTACGGCAATTGACAGGAGGCCGCCATGCGATGCGTCCTTGTCCTGTGTGTCGCGCTGGTGGCCGCTTGCGGCGAGCAGCCGGCCGACCACCTTGCCGATGCCTTGGCCGCTGATCCCGTGCGGCTCAAGGCATTGCGCGCGCAATGCGCGGCCGACCGGCAGGCCACGGGCGAGGACGCTTGCCGCGCCGCTGCCGAAGCCTTCCGGCGGCGCTTCTTCTCCGGCCAGGCTGAGCCGGATGAATACCAGACCTTGGCCGACCTGCCGCCGATCCCGCCGAGCTTCGAGGAGCCGGCCGATGGCGTGGCTCCCGCAATGCCACCCGAACCGGAGGACACGCCATGAATGACGTGACCATCATCGACCAGTTCCTCAACACCTTCGCCGCCTATATCGACTCGGGTTTCGGGCTGCTGCGGGGCGAAGTGGCGTTCCTCACGGCTACGCTGATCGTCATCGACATGACGATCGCTGGACTGTATTGGGCCATGAGCCACGCCACCGGCCAAGGCGAGGACGTGATCGCCAAGCTGCTGCGCAAAGTGCTGTACGTCGGCGCCTTCGCCTACATCATCAACAACTTCAACTGGCTGGCGAGCATCGTCTTCCGCTCGTTCGCGGGATTGGGCATCACCGCCACCGGCTCTGCCATCACGATGGAGAACTTCTTGCAGCCTGGCCGGTTGGCGAAAACCGGCCTTGACGCGGGCGGGCCGATCTTCCTCCAGCTCGACGACATGATGGGATTTCCCGAGGTGTTCTTGAACCTCGATGCCATCTTGGTGCTGTTCCTCGCCTGGCTGGTCGTGGTGCTGTGCTTCTTCGTGCTGGCGATCCAGCTTTTCATCACGCTCATCGAGTTCAAGCTGACAACCCTCGCGGGCTTCGTGCTGGTGCCGTTCGCGCTTTGGAACAAGACCTCGTTCCTGGCCGAAAAGGTCTTGGGCAACGTGGTGGCCTCCGGCGTCAAGGTGTTGGTGCTGGCCGTGATCGTCGGTATCGGCTCGGGCCTGTTCACTCAGTTCCAAGTCCACCCCGATGAGCCGTCGCTCGACCACGCACTGGTCATCATGCTGGCCTCGCTCACTTTGCTGGCGCTGGGGATCTTCGGCCCTGGTATCGCCACGGGCCTAGTGTCCGGTGCGCCGCAGCTCGGCGCGGGCGCGATGGCAGGCGCTGCCATCGGTGCGGCCGGGACGGCGGTAGCTGTCGGTGCTGCCGCGACGGGTGTAGGCGGTGCCGTAGCCGCTGGCGCACGTATGGCACCGGCTGCCGCCAAGCTGGCCGGCGCTGGTGCGCGTGCGGCCACGTCGGCGGCTGGCAGTGCGAAATCGGCGTTCCAGGCCGGCTCCGCCGCCGCAGGCGGTGGTGCGAAAGGCGCAATGGCGGGCCTGGGCAACGTCGCCAAGACCGGCGCGCAGGCAGCCGAACGAGGCGCGGCATCCCGCGCCTCCGCTGCCGGGCAACGCATGGCCGCTCCCTTCCGCGCTGGCTGGAATGGCGCTGCTGCCGATGGCGGCGCGGCATCCGGTCAGGGTGGCGCAGGCGAGGCCACAGCCGGCGCGGCTACCGCCCAGAAGCAGGAACAGCCCGCTTGGGCCAAACGCCTGCACCGCCGCCAGCAACTCACCCATGCCGCGACCACCACCGCCCACACGCTACGCGGTGGCGATGGCGGCGGCTCCGGCCAGGGGCCGAGCCTGCGCGATTCCGATTCATAAGGAGAACTGACCATGCGATTCAAGAAACCGCAGGTGCGCTATGCCGACACGCCGCAGCCTGCCACGCCGTACCAAGCTGCCGGCCAGGTGTGGGACGAGCGCATCGGCTTGCCGCGCGTGCAGGCGAAGAACTGGCGCCTGATGGCCTTCGGCTGCCTAACGCTTGCGCTGCTGATGGCCGGCGGCCTGGTGTGGCGCTCGGCGCAATCCATCGTGACGCCCTACGTCGTGGAGGTGGACAACGCGGGCCAGGTACGCGCCGTGGGCGAAGCCGCCACGCCATACCGGCCCAACGATGCGCAGACCGCGCACCACATCGCGCGCTTCGTGACGCTGGTGCGCTCGCTGTCCATCGACCCCATCGTCGTCCG
>JAGOCV010000295.1 GCA_017998575.1 Burkholderiaceae bacterium | reverse complement strand
CCAGGTAGAACGAGAAGTCGGTGGCGGCCTTGCGCGACAGGCCCATGAACATGCCGCCGATGATGGTGGCGCCGCTGCGGCTGGTGCCCGGGATCATGGCCAGGCACTGCACCAGGCCGACCTTGATCGCATCCAGCGGCGTCATGTCGTCCACGCTCGCGATCAGGCGCGTGGTGGGGCGGAACGCGCCGTCGGCGTCCAGTGCCTTGTCCGCCACCTGCTCCAGCTTGCGCTGGCGGGCCTCGGCCCACAGGATCACGAAACCGCCCAGGATGAAGGCCGAGGCCACCACCACGGGCGTGAACAGGTGTTCCTTGATCGCGGCGCCGAACAGCAGGCCCAGGATGACGGCCGGGAAGAAGGCGATCAGCACGTTGAGCGCGAAGCGCTGGGCCTGGCGCTCGGTGGGCATTTGCACCAGCGTGTCGCGGATCTTCTGCCAGTAGACGATGATGACCGCGAAGATGGCGCCGGTCTGGATGGCGATGTCGAACACCTTGGCCTTGGCGTCATCGAAGCCCAGCAGCGCCCCCGCCAGGATCAGGTGCCCCGTGGACGAGATCGGCAGGAATTCGGTCAGCCCCTCCACCACACCCATCACGGCCGCCTTGGCCAGCAAAACGATATCCACGCACAGTCCTCGTTCGTCGCAAAGGCGGGAATTATGGGCCTGGCAACCTGACGCGAGGCGCGCAAGCCCCCGTGCGGCGGCTGCATTTGGCGCGGCGCCAGCGCATTTCATCGCCCGGGTGGGACGTTTTGTCTCAGGTGATGTGGCACGCAACTGGCTTTGGTACACAGTGGCGGCATCCCGTCAACCTGTTCACACCTGAAACATGCCGCTCCAGATCATCCAGCACACGCCCCTGTGGGTGTTCGCCGTGTTCGCGGTCCTGCTGTGGCTGGGCGTGAACGCCCTGTCCACCCGCACCGCATCGCTGCCCCGCGTCCTGGGCCCAGGCCTGGCACTGGCCGGGTTGTCGGTGTACGGCGCCATTGCGGGCTTCGGCGCCTCGGCGCTGGCGCTCACGGCCTGGGCCCTGGCGGCGCTGGCCGTCTTCGTCTGGGCCGTGCGGCGCCCCCTGCCGCGCGGCACGCGCTACGACAGCTGGCAGCGCGTGTTCACGCTGCCGGGCAGCTGGCAACCCCTGGCCTTGATGATGGGCATCTTCGGCACCAAGTACGCAGTGGGCGTGGCCCTGGCGTTGCAGCCGGCGCTGGCCATGCAGTGGGGGTTTTCCGTGCCGGTGGCGGCCCTCTACGGGGTCTTCACCGGATTGTTCGTCTCGAAGTCGCTGCGGCTGTGGCAACTGTCGCTGCGCGGTGACCGGCTCGGTGGCGCGCTTACCCTGTAAGTGCCGTCTTCCGAATCGGTCAAAATTGCAACAATCATGAACTCGACCACGATCTCCGACGAAGAACTCGACCGCCTGGCGCGTCGACGTGCCGCGGCCAAGCTCGGCTGGTACGCGCACGCCACCGTGTACGTGCTGGTGAACCTGTTCCTGTTCGTGCTGGCCACCAAGACGGGCGGGCACCGCTGGTCCATGTACCCGGCCATCGGCTGGGGCCTGGGCCTGGCGTTCCACGGGATCGGCGTGTTCATCCTCGGCCCCGGCTGCAGCATGCGCGAGAACATGGTGCGCCGCGAGCGCGAGCGGCTGCAGCGCGAACGCCATGGCAGCGGCAGCTGACACCCGCCTGGGCGCCTCGCTCGAACGCGACGCGCTGCTGCGCCGGTTCATCCAGACCCAGGCTTTCTGCTTCACGCTGTCGGCCGTACTGCACCTCATCAACGGCCAGCACGCCTATGAGTTCGACCTGCTCTACAGCGTGCTGATCGGCACGGTGATGTGGACCATCATCGACCTGAGCCGGCTGGTGGCGCCGCTCGACCCCGACTCGGGCTGGCACAAGGGCCTGCTGGGCATCGCGATCGTGCCGCTGGGCATCGTGGGCGGCTTTCTCATCGGCTCCAAGATCGGCGACGCCATCACCGGCCAGTCGACCTGGGACATGCCCTCGGCCGATCTTCGCCTGGTGCTGTCGGTGACGTTGCTCGCGGGCCTGGCGGCCAGCCTGTTCTTCTATTTCTCGGGCCGCGCGGCGCGTCAGCAGATGCGCATCGAATCGGCCCAGCGCACCGCCGCCGAGGCGCAGCTGCGCCTGCTTGAGACCCAGCTCGAACCGCACATGCTGTTCAACACGCTGGCCAACCTGCGCGTGCTGATCGACCTGGATCCGTGCCGCGCCCAGCAGATGCTCGACCGGCTCATCGCCTACCTGCGTGCCACGCTGGGTGCCTCGCGCGCCACGGCGCATCCGCTGTCGGCCGAGTTCGAGCGGCTCGACGACTACCTGCAGCTCATGGCCATCCGCATGGGTGAACGCCTGCACTACACGCTGGAGCTGCCGAGCGAATTGCGCGGCGTGAACATTCCGCCCCTGCTGCTGCAGCCCCTGGTGGAAAACGCCATCAAACACGGCCTGGAGCCCTGCGAGGAATGCGGCGGCATCCGCGTGACCGCGTCGCTCGAATCGGGCGGCCTCCGGCTCGAAGTGGCCGACACCGGCGTGGGCATGTCCGAATCGGCCAGCCACCGCGTGGCCAGCGGCGGCGGCTTCGGCCTGGTGCACGTGCGCGAGCGGCTGGCCAAGGCCTATGGCGGCCGCGCGCGTGTCGACCTGGCCAACGAGAAGCCCCACGGCACGCGCATCACCCTGCGCCTGCCGCTGGAAGACACCATCGACCTGCAGCCCGCGCCCGCCGTGCTGCCGGCACAGCCCGCCACCGCCGTTTCATGACTGCCAGCCCCACCCTGCTCATCGCCGAAGACGAACCCCTGCTGGCCCAGGCCCTCAAGGCCGAGCTGACCAAGGCCTGGCCCGAAGTGGAAATCGTCGGCCTGGCCGGCACCGGCCGGCTGGCCGTCAAGCAGGGCCTGGAGCTCGCGCCCGACGTGCTGTTCTTCGACATCCGCATGCCCGGCCTCACCGGCCTGGAAGCCGCCGCCGAACTGGCCGACGCCTGGCCGCCCGAGCACGCGCCGGCCAAGCCCTTCCCCGTGCTGGTGTTCGTGACGGCCTACGACCAGTACGCCGTGCAGGCCTTCGAGGCGCAGGCCATCGACTACGTACTCAAACCCGTGCAGGCCGATCGCCTGGCCCGCACCGTGGCCCGCGTGCAGCAGACCCTGGCCGCGCGCGACGCGGGCGAGTCCGACGCCGGCGCGGCCGACGAGGCATCCGCTCCCGCCCCCGTGGCGGGCCTGGACGACGCCGTGCGCCAGCTGCGCGCCCTGCTGCAGCAGACCGGCCTGGCCGAGCCCGGCGCGCCCGCGCCGCAGCCGCTCAAGGTGTTCCAGTGCAGCGTGGGCAACAGCATCCGCATGGTGCCCGTGGCCGAAGTTCTGTACCTCGAAGCGGCCGACAAATACGTGCGCGTGCTCACGGCCGACCACGAATACCTGGTGCGCACGCCGCTGAAAGACCTGCTGCCGCAGCTAGACACCACCGAGTTCTGGCAGATCCATCGCGGCACCGTGGTGCGCGCCCAGGCCATCGACGCCGTCACGCGCGATGAATCGGGCAAGCTCAGCCTCACGCTGCACGGCCGCCCCGACAAGCTGGTGGTCAGCCGCCTGTACGGCCACCTGTTCAAGGCCATGTAGTCACCGCGCCGCCCACCTCCGGCGGCACACCTGGAAACAACAAAGCCCGGCATGCCGGGCTTTGTTCATGGGGCACCGCGCTGTGGATCAGCGGCGGTGGTGATGGTGGCGATGGCCCTGCCGGTGGCCCGGAGGCCCGCCCCAATGGCGCGGCGGCGGCCCGTAGTAGCGCGGGGGCGCCACGATCACCGGCGGCGGCGAGTAGTAAACCGGGCGCGGGTGGTAATAAACCGGGGGCGGCTGCACATACACCGGCGGGGGTTGGTAGTACACCGGCGGCGGCACGTAAGGCCGCGCGTTGCCCGCAGATACCACCACGCCCGGCGCCGCCTGCACGCCCACCGACCAGTAGATGTTGTCCCGCGCACTGGCAGCGCCCGCGCCGAGCGCCAGGGCTGCGGCCGCGCCGGCCATGATGAATCGTCTGATGAAAGCCATCTCTTCGCTCCTTGTGGGGGCTCATGAATCTGGCCCCTGCCCTGATTAAACGCAGGGAGCCGGTAACCGACTACGGTATGCACGGTCAACAGAGTTGCCAGACGTAACGCCCCGGGTGCGGCCGCCTAAAATGACCCGGATATGACCTCGCCCGCCGACAAAGATCCCAAGCCCACCAATTTCCTGCGCCAGATCATCGAGGCCGATCTGCAGCAGGGCACCTACGCCGCCCGCCACTGGGGCGGATCGCCCGGCGACGCCGCCCACCACGCCGCCGGCCCCGCCGACCCCGCCCGCGTGCGCCTGCGCTTCCCGCCCGAGCCCAACGGCTACCTGCACGTGGGACATGCCAAGAGCATCTGCCTGAACTTCGGCCTGGCACGCGACTACGGCGGCGTCTGCCACATGCGCTTCGACGACACCAACCCCGAGAAGGAAGAACAGGAATACGTCGACAGCATCCGTGAATCGGTGCAGTGGCTCGGCTACGGGTGGACGGCCAACGGCACCGAGCACCTCTACTACGCCAGCAACTACTTCGACTTCATGTACCGCGCCGCCGAGTACCTCGTCGAAGCCGGTCACGCCTACGTCGACGAACAGAGCGCCGACGACATGCGCGCCAACCGTGGCGACTTCAACACGCCCGGCAAGAACAGCCCCTACCGCGACCGCACGCCCGCCGAAAACCTGGCCCGCCTGCGCGCCATGAAGAACGGCGAGCTGCCCGACGGCGCCGCCGTGCTGCGCGCGAAGATCGACATGGCCTCGCCCAACATCAACCTGCGCGACCCGGCCCTCTACCGCATCCGCCGCGCCACCCACCACAACACGGGCGATGCCTGGTGCATCTACCCCATGTACAC
>JAGOCV010000294.1 GCA_017998575.1 Burkholderiaceae bacterium | reverse complement strand
CCTCCTCCCAGTTCCTGAAGACCATGTCCATGCGCACCCACTATTGCGGTCTCGTCACCGAAGCCCTGATGGGCCAAACCGTCAGCCTGTGCGGCTGGGTGAACCGCCGCCGCGACCATGGCGGCGTGATCTTCGTCGACCTGCGCGACCGCGAAGGCTACGTGCAGATCGTGTGCGATCCCGACCGTGCCGAGATGTTCAAGGTTGCCGAGGGCCTGCGCAACGAGTTCTGCGTGCAGGTCAAGGGTGTGGTCCGGGCCCGGCCCGAAGGCACCACCAACGACAACCTCAAGAGCGGCAAGATCGAAGTGCTGTGCCACGAACTCGTGGTGCTCAACCCCTCGGTCACGCCCCCGTTCCTGCTCGACGACGACAACCTGTCCGAAACCACGCGCCTCACGCACCGCGTGCTCGACCTGCGCAGGCCCTACATGCAGAAGAACCTGATGCTGCGCTACCGCGTGGCGATGGCGGTGCGCAAGTTCCTCGATGCGAACGGTTTCGTCGACATCGAGACACCCATGCTGGGCAAGTCCACGCCTGAAGGCGCGCGCGATTACCTCGTGCCCAGCCGCGTTCACGACGGCCAGTTCTTCGCGCTGCCGCAGTCGCCCCAGCTGTTCAAGCAGCTGCTCATGGTGGCCGGCTACGACCGCTACTACCAGATCACGAAGTGCTTCCGCGACGAGGATCTGCGCGCCGATCGTCAGCCCGAGTTCACGCAGATCGACATCGAGACCTCGTTCCTGGGCGAAGAGGAAATCCGCGAGATGTTCGAGGGCATGATCCGCAAGGTGTTCCGCGAAGTGCTGAACGTCGACCTGCCGGGCTACCCCGTCATGAAGTACGCCGAGGCCATGCACCGATACGGCTCGGACAAGCCCGACCTGCGCGTCAAGCTCGAATTCACCGAGCTCACCGACGTGATGAAGGACGTGGACTTCAAAGTGTTCTCCACGCCCGCCACCACCAAGGGCGGCCGCGTCGTGGGCCTGCGCATTCCCGGCGGCGGCGAGATGAGCCGCGGCGAGATCGACGGCTACACCGAGTTCGTCAAGATCTACGGCGCCAAGGGCCTGGCCTGGATCAAGGTCAACGATGCCGCGCAGGGCCGCGAAGGCCTGCAGTCGCCCATCGTGAAGAACCTGCACGATGCTGCCATTGCCGAGATCATCGCGCGCACCGGCGCGCGCAACGGCGACCTCATCTTCTTCGGCGCCGACAAGTCCAAGGTGGTCAACGATTCCATCGGCGCGCTGCGCGTGAAGATCGGCCAGAGCGAATTCGGCAAGAAGTCCGGCCTGTTCGAGAACAAGTGGGCGCCGCTGTGGGTGGTCGACTTCCCGATGTTCGAGTTCGACGAGGACGAACAGCGCTGGAGCGCCGTGCATCATCCGTTCACCGCGCCCAAGGACGGCCATGAGGACCTGATGGACACTGCACCCGAGCAGTGCATCGCCAAGGCCTACGACATGGTGCTCAACGGCTGGGAACTGGGCGGCGGCTCGGTGCGTATCCACCGCGCCGAAGTGCAGAGCAAGGTGTTCTCGGCGCTCAAGATCACGCCCGAAGACGCGCAGAACAAGTTCGGCTTCCTGCTCGACGCACTGCAGTACGGCGCGCCGCCGCACGGCGGTCTGGCCTTCGGCCTCGACCGCCTGATCACCCTGATGACCGGCGCCGAATCGATCCGCGACGTGATCGCCTTCCCCAAGACGCAGCGCGCGCAGGACCTGCTCACTCAAGCCCCGTCCGCTGTCGACGAGAAGCAGCTGCGCGAGCTGCACATCCGCCTGCGCAACACGCAGCAGCAAGCCGCCTGACGCGGCGGCGCGAGAGCTTCCGGTGACCGGCGATGTTCGGCCCTGGAAGCTGCCGCAGTCCGTGCTGGTGGTGATCCACACGCCGGCGCTCGACGTGCTGGTGCTGAGGCGGGCCGATGCCGGTACCTGGCAGTCGGTGACCGGCTCGAAGGACTTTGCCGACGAGCCCTGGCACGAGACGGCCCGCCGCGAAGTGCTGGAGGAGACCGGCATCGATGCCGCGGACCCGTGCTGTCGCTTGTCGGACTGGTATCTCGAGAACGTCTACGACATCTACCCTCGCTGGCTACATCGCTATGAACCAGGGGTGACGCGCAACACCGAACGCGTATTCGGCCTGCAGGTGCCGGCGGGCCAGCCGGTGCGCCTGCATCCACGCGAGCACACCGAATGGTGCTGGCTGCCCTGGCGGGAGGCGGCCGACCGGGTGTTCTCGCCTTCCAATGCGGAAGCCATCCTGCTTTTGTCACAATGGGCGGCGTGAGCCAGCTTCGCATCGTCACCTACAACATCCACAAGGGCGTCCAGGGCCTGGGGCGCCGGCTGGAGATCCACAACCTCGGCCATGCCGTGGAGCAGCTGGATGCCGACATCGTCTGCCTGCAGGAGGTGCGCAAGCTCAACCGTCAGGCGGCGCGCCACTTCCGCCGCTGGCCCGAGATGCCGCAAGCCGAGTTCCTCGCGCCCGAAGGCTATGAGTCCATCTATCGGACGAATGCCATCACGAAACATGGCGAGCACGGCAACGCCATGCTCTCGCGCTGGCCGGTGATCGGGCACCAGCACGAAGACATGTCTGACCACCGCTTCGAGCAGCGCGGTCTGCTGCACTCGCATGTACAGGTCGATGGCATGGCGGTGCACGTCATCGTGGTCCACCTGGGGCTGGTGCCGGCCAGCCGGGTGCGGCAGGTGGCGCAACTGTGCCGATTCGTCGAGCGCGAGGTGCCAGCCGACGCGCCGCTGGTGGTGGCGGGCGACTTCAACGGCTGGAGCCCGCTCATGCGGCGCATGCTCGAAGCCAGTGGCCTGCGTTCGATGGATTCGGTGCGCACACCCACCTATCCGTCGCGCCTGCCGCTCGTGCAGCTCGACCACGTCTTCGCGCGCGGCCTGCGGCCCGTGGGCCAGCATGTGCCGCACGGGCGCATCTGGTGGAGGATGTCCGATCACCTGCCGCTGATCGTCGATCTCGCCTATTGACCGATGGGGAAGACGCGCCAGCAACTGCATGCCCTGCGCCGCGGCCACGATGTCGCGTTGCTCGAGGGTAGCCAGCAGTACTTCGCGGCACTGATCGAGGCCTGCGACGCGGCTCGCGCAGACATCCGCCTCGAGACCTACATCTTCGACACCACCGGCAGCGGTGCCGACGTGGCCCTCGCGCTGGTCCGGGCGGCCCGGCGGGGCGTGACGGTGAGGCTGGTTGTGGATGGGGTGGGAACGGGCGACCTGCCGCCGCAATGGCAGTCGCAATTCGATGCGGCGGGCGTGGCCTGGCGCGTGTTCTCGCCCACGCCCACGCTGGAGTTGCTGATTCCGCGCCGCTGGCGCCGCATGCACCGCAAGCTGTGCCTGATCGATGGTGAAGTGCTGTTCTGCGGCGGCATCAATGTGCTCGACGACTTCCATGATCCGAACTATGGTGCATTGAGTTCGCCGCGCTTTGACTTCGCCGTGCGCGTGCGCGGCCCGCTGGTGGACGGCGCGCACGATGCCATGGAACATCAGTGGCGGCAGATCGACGTGATGCATCAGGTGCGCCGCGCCAACTTCGGCGCCGCCGTAAAGAACCTGCGCCGCTCGCGCGAAGCGGCGCGCGCCGAGGGGCGCGGCGCCATCCCGCTGGCCGGCCTGCGCGCCGCGCTGCTGCTGCGCGACAACTTCCGGCACCGTACGGTGATCGAGAAAGCCTACCTGCGCGCCATCGGCACGGCGCATCGCGAAATCATCATTGCCAACGCCTACTTCCTGCCTGGCCGCCGCCTGCGCCATGCGCTGGTACACGCGGCGCGGCGCGGCGTGCGCGTGGTGCTGCTGCTGCAGGGCCGGTACGAATACTTCATGCAATACCACGCCGCACGCACGGTGTACGGCGCGCTGCTGAAGGCGGGGGTCGAGATCCATGAGTATTCGGCCAGCTTCCTGCACGCCAAGGTGGCGGTGGTCGATGGTCACTGGGCCACCGTGGGATCGTCCAACCTCGACCCGTTGAGCCTGCTGCTGGCGCGCGAGGCCAACGTCGTGGTGGAAGACCGTGGTTTCGCCGCCGAACTGCGCGGACGCCTCTACCTGGCCATCGAGAACGGCGGCCAGCGACTTCAGTCTGCGGCGTATGAGGCAAGGCCACGGCTGCAACGCCTTCTGGACGGTGTCGCGCTGATGCTGATGCGTGCCGGGCTCTGGGTCATCGGAAAGAAGTACTGACCGCCGGTCTGCGGGCGGCGGCCCCTTCGCCCGCAGGGAATGGCCCTGCTGCTACCATCCGCGGATGTTGAGGAAAGCCGACGACTCTGCCATGAAGCCAGCCAGCACGGCCGCCGACGACGGCGAGGGAACCCCCGTCTCCGTGAAGATCCGCGAGCGGCTGGTGGCCGCGCGCCGGCGCTTCAACGCCAACGACAACATTGCCGAGTTCATCGAGCCGGGCGAGCTGGAAAAGCTTCTCGACGAGGTCGAGGTGAAGATGCAGGGCGTGCTCGACAGCATGGTGATCGACACCGCTGGCGACCACAACACGGCGGACACCGCGCGTCGCGTGGCCAAGATGTACGTCAACGAAGTGTTCCGCGGCCGCTACGTCAATGGCCCGAGCATCACCGAGTTTCCCAACGCCGAGCATCTGAATGAGCTGATGATCGTCGGCCCGATCACGGTGCGCAGTGCCTGCAGCCATCACTTCTGCCCGGTGATCGGCAAGCTGTGGATCGGCGTCATGCCCAATGAGCACACCAACGTCATCGGCCTGTCGAAGTACGCGCGCCTGGCCGAATGGGTGATGGGCCGGCCGCAGATCCAGGAAGAGGCTGTGGTCCAGCTGGCCGACCTGATCATGGAAAAGACGCAGCCCGATGGCCTGGCCATCGTCATGGAAGCCAGCCACTACTGCATGGCCTGGCGCGGCGTGAAGGACATGGACAGCAAGATGATCAATTCGGTCA
>JAGOCV010000036.1 GCA_017998575.1 Burkholderiaceae bacterium | reverse complement strand
GCCTCGGCCTGCTTGATGAAACCGATGATCTGCTCCTCGGTAAATCTGCTCTTTCTCATGTCCGTCATTCTCCAAGTTGACGGACTTCCCTGCCATTACGCTGGTACGGCTGGAAGGGGGCAGGTCATTGGCGCGCTGTAGTCCCGCACTGACGCCCGTTACCTGCACTGGATGGCAGGCACTCGAAGGCGGGCTCCGGATAGTGGGCTCATGCCCATCCACCGGAGACCGGTCATGAGTTCCCTGTCCGCTGCCGCCGCTGATTTCGCTTCTGGCATCTACTTCGGCACCACCGATCCGTCCGCAACGTCCGACAGCCTACCTCCACAAGGCATCGTCATGCCCTACACCGAAGGCATGCGCGGCTTTGCCTGCGAGCACGAATTGATGACGCGGCTGGAGGTGGTGCGTCGCCTCGCGCAACTCAAGGGGCTGCGCCATTCGGTCGAGAACCCGCTGGCCACTCTGCATGCGCCGGTGTACTACGTGCCCAGCGACACGCTGGTGGGGCTGGATCGCGCGCAGGCGTTGGGCATCCACAACCGCGACCACCTGTTTGGTGGCGTGGTGCCGCAGGCCTTCGTCGCGACCAAGGCCATCACCCACCCCCTGGTCGAAAAAGGCGCGCGGGCGCCCGAAGGGTGGGGCACGGAATTCGCCGAACGCGTGGGTGATGCGGTGCTGAAGGGGTTCACCGCTTTCGCGCTGGCCGACGCGCAGCGGGCCGGCCGTCTGCTGCTGGGCGACGGCCCCGTGCGCGTGAAGACCGTGCGCGAAACCGGCGGCCGTGGCCAGACGGTGGTGCGCAATGCCGACGAACTCGATGCCTGCCTGGCCGGCTATGAGTCTGCGGCGCTGGAGCAGGACGGCGTGGTGCTGGAAGAAAACCTCACCGACGTCATCACGCTCAGTGTGGGCCAGGTGACGGTGGCCGGCATGGTGGCCAGCTATCACGGCGAGCAGTACCTCACCCGCAACCGCGAGGGCGGGCTGGCCTATGGCGGGTCGCGCCTCACGGTCGTGCGCGGGGATTTCAACGCGCTGCTGGCCCTGCCGCTTGCAGACGACGTCCGGATGGGCGTGGAACAGGCGATGACGTACGACGCCGCGGCCATCGCGTGCTTTCCCGGTTTCTTCGCCTCGCGCATCAACTACGACGTGGTGCAGGGCATCGATGCGCGCGGCCACTGGCGCTCGGGCGTGCTGGAGCAGTCGTGGCGCGCCGGAGGCGCCACCGGCGCCGAAATCGCCGCGCTGGAGGCTTTCCGTTCCGATCCGCAGCGGGAACTGGTGACGGCGGCCTGTGTCGAAGTGCACGGCCCTTGCGAATTGCCGGCCGGTGCCGTGGTCTACTTCCAGGGCGATGACCCGGCCACCGGGCCGCTGACCAAGTACACCCTCGTCGAGCCGCATGCCCACGCGTCATAGCACTGTCCACATCCCCGTTGGCGATCGCCGCATCGCCGGAACCCTCGTCGCGCCCGACACGCTGGTGCCGGGCGTGCTGCTGATCCATGGCTGGGACGGCAGCCAGCAGAACTACATCGAGCGCGCCCACGAGATCGCAGCGCTGGGCTGCATCTGCCTCACCTTCGACCTGCGCGGCCATGCCGAAGACAAGGCGCAGCGCGAGATGGTCACGCGCGAAGACAACCTGACCGACATCCTGGCGGCCTACGACCTGCTGGTGAGCCACCCCGCCGTCGATTCTTCAAACGTGGCCGTCATCGGCAGCAGTTACGGCGGCTACCTTGCCGCGGTGCTGACGACGCTTCGCAAGGTCCGCTGGCTCGCGTTGCGTGTGCCCGCTCTCTACAAGGATGAGGACTGGCTGGTGCCCAAGCGTTCGCTCAACAAGGAAGAAGTCGCGGCTTATCGCATGACGACGGTAAAGCCTTCGGAGAATCGCGCGCTGGGCGCCTGCGCGGCGTTCCGTGGGGATGTGCTGATCGTCGAATCCGAACTCGACACGACGGTGCCGCACCCGGTGATCGAAAACTACCGGACGGCCTTCGAGCGCGCGAGGTCCATGACTTACCGTGTGATCTCGCGTGCGGACCACAGCCTCTCCACGCCCGAGTTCCGCAATGCCTACGGCACGATCCTGGTGGGCTGGGTCGGCGAAATGGTCACCGGCGCGCGCAACGAGGCCCAGGCGGCCGAGGCCGCGCGCCGCAAGGCCCAGCAAAAGGGCGCAGACGTCGCAGAAACGCCGCGCGCCCAGCGCAAGCGCGCCGAGCGCCGCCGCCGCGCCATGGTGGCCCGGCGGATGGTGACGGACCTGAAGAACTTCGTTCTGCGCACGCGCAAGCCATCGGCTTGAACTGCGCGGCCGGCTCAGTCGCCGGCTTCTCCCTTCATGGACAGCGCCGCGTCGTAGAGCGCGTTGCGCGGTTGGCGCGTGATCTCGGCCGCCAGTTTCACGGCACTCTTCATCGGCAGCTCGGCCAGCAGCAGCCTGAGCACGCGCAACGCCTCGTCGCCCGGGCCTTGCACATCGCCTGCCGCAGGCGTGGGGCGCGGATGGACGACCAGCGCGAACTCACCGCGCTCGCGCGATGGTGGGCCCGTCAGCCAGTCGGCCAGGGCGTGCGCGGGCAGGGTGGCAATGTCTTCGAACTGCTTGGTCAACTCGCGCGCCACGGTCACGGGCCGTTCGCCCAGTGTGGCCAGCGCGCGGGCCAGGGCGGCGATGCGATGGGGCGCCTCCAGCAGCACGACGGCGAGCGGCTGCGCGGCGATGCGCGCGATGGCGGCGTCGCGCGCCGCGCCGCGCGTATCGAGGAATCCGGCGAATTCAAAGCGGCCGTCTTCGGCCAGGCCCGCCACGCTGAGTGCCGTCGTGACGCTGCTGCAACCCGGCAGCGGCATCACCCGGTGGCCGCCTGCCTGCGCGGCCTGCACCAGCCGCGCGCCCGGATCGCTGATGGCGGGTGTGCCCGCATCGCTGACGAAAGCCACGCGTTCGCCGCTGGCCAGCCGCTCCAGCACGCGCGCGGCACCCTCCTGCTCGTTGTGCTGGTGCACCGCGAGCAGGGAGCCCGGTGCGCGCTCGATGCCGTAGGCGCGCAGCAGCGATTGCGTGTGGCGCGTGTCTTCGCAGGCGATGCAATCCACCAGGGACAGCACGTGCAGCGCGCGCAGCGTGATGTCGGCCAGGTTGCCGATGGGCGTGGCCACCACGTAGAGCGCGCCCTGCGGATAATGCTGCGGCCCGGCCGCCTGGCGCGAAGCATCCAGCGCAGCGGCAAAAGAGGCGTTCAGGGTGGTGGTCAATGAAGCTCCCGCAGGGACTGAAGAATACGAAGGCGGCCGGCGATGCCGCCGAAGCCGAGGCGCTGAGCCATCTGCAGCGGGCCGGGCTGCGCCTGATTGCGCGCAATTATCGGACGCCCGGCCGTGGCGGCGGCGAGATCGATCTCGTCATGCGCGAGACCGACGGCACGCTGGTGTTCGTCGAGGTGCGCCGCCGTGCATCGGCCTCGCACGGCGGAGCCGCAGCAAGCGTTCATGGCGGCAAGCAGCGGCGCATCGTGTTCGCCGCGCGCCATTTCCTGCTGCGGCTCGGGCACGAGCCGCCGTGCCGCTTCGATGTGGTGCTGGTCGAGCCCGCCGACGACCGACGCGTGACCTGGCTGCGCGCCGCGTTCGATGCCGGCTGACCGCGGACGCCGCTGCTGCAGCTTGTGACGTATGCAGCATCCGGTTGCCGTGGGCCCACGGTATCATCGCCGGCCATGCTAGAGCAAAGCATCGAGCAGCAATTCATCGACAGTGCCGACCTCAAATACCAGGTCGGCCCCCTCCTGAGCAAACCCATCGCCGCCGCCGTGCAGGCCTTGCTGAGCTGTGTAACCAGCGGCGGCAAGGTGCTGGCCTGCGGCAATGGGCCGGCCGGTGCGGTCGCGCAGGCGTTCGTCGCGGCCTTCGTCGGCCGGTTCGAGCGCGAGCGGCCCGGCCTGGGCGCGCTGGCGCTGTCTGCCGACAGCACGTTGTTGACCGCCATTTCGGGGAACTATGACTTCAGTGCCGGATTCGCACGGCAGGTGAGCGCACTCGGCCAGGCCGGCGACGTGCTGCTGGCCGTGACCACCGGCGGCAATTCGCCCAACGTGGTGGCGGCCATCGAAGCAGCGCACGAGCGGGACATGACCGTGCTCGCGCTCACGGGACGCGGCGGTGGCCAGGCGGGCCGCCTGCTGCGCGAGACCGACATCCACATCAGCGTGCCGCACGAGCGTTCCGCGCGCATCCTCGAAGTGCATCAGCTCGCGCTGCACTGCATGGTCGAGGGTGTCGACAACCAGTTACTCGGAGAACAGGAAGCTTCCACATGACCATTCGACCCTTCGCCCGCTTCACCGCTGTCGCCCTGGCGGCCGGCACCCTTGCCGCGGCGCTCAGCGCCTGCGCCCCCCTGGTGGTGGGCGGCGCGGTGGTCACCGGCATGGTGGCCACCGATCGGCGTACTTCGGGCACCCAGCTGGAAGACCAGGGCATCGAGCTGCGCGCCAATGCCGCCATGCGCGAGAACTTCGGCACCCAGGTCAACGTCAACCCGACCAGCTTCAACCGTCAGGTCCTGCTGACCGGCGAAGTGCCCTCGGAGGAGGTCAAGCGCCAGGTCGAGCAGCTGGTCTCGCGGGTGCAGAACGTGCGCTCCGTGGTCAACGAACTCGGCGTGATGGCGCCGTCGTCGCTCAGCCAGCGCTCCAACGATGCGCTGATCACCGGCCGCGTCAAGGCCTCGCTGGTGGATTCCAAGGACATCTTCGCCAACTCGTTCAACGTCACCACCGCCCGTGGTGTCACCTACCTGATGGGACGCGTCACGCAGCGCGAGGCCAACCGCGCCACCGAGATCGTCCGCGGCATCTCGGGCGTGCAGCGTGTGGTGCGCGTGCTGGAGATCATCAGCGAGGACGAACTGCGTCAGATGCAGGCGCCGGCCGCCAGCAACAACGCGAACCCGTCGCCGCGCAACTGAGCCTGCGCAACGTCGCCTTGCCCATGCAAAAGGCCCGCAACTGCGGGCCTTTTGCATGCTGGCGCCGGTCGCCGTTCACTTCAGCCGGGTGATCAGGCTGGACGTGTCGAAGCGGTTGCCGCCAGCCTGCTGCACGTCGGCGTAGAACTGGTCCACCAGTGCCGTCACCGGCAGGCGCGCGCCGTTGCGCTTGGCCTCGTCGAGCACCAGGCCCAGGTCCTTGCGCATCCAGTCCACGGCGAAGCCGAAATCGAACTTGCCCTCGGCCATGGTCTTGCCGCGGTTGTCCAGCTGCCAGCTCTGGGCCGCGCCCTTGCCGATCACGTCGAGCACCGCAGGAATGTCCAGCCCGGCGCGCTGGCCGAAGGCAATGGCCTCCGACAGACCCTGCACCAGGCCGGCGATGCAGATCTGGTTGACCATCTTGGTGAGTTGGCCCGCGCCGCTCTCGCCCATGCGCGTGAAGGCGCGCGAGAACGCCAGCGCGACCGGGCGCGCGGCGTCGAAGGCTTCGGCGTCGCCGCCGCACATGACGGTGAGCGCGCCATTCTGCGCGCCCGCCTGGCCGCCCGAGACGGGCGCATCGACGAACTGCAGGCCGCCGGCGCGCGCCGTGGCATACAGCTCGCGCGCGACGTCGGCCGAGGCGGTGGTGTGGTCGACGAACACGGCGCCGGGCTTCATGCCGGCGAAGGCGCCGTCCTCACCGAGGACCACACCGCGCAGGTCGTCGTCGTTGCCCACGCAGCAGAACACGAAGTCGGCGTCGGCTGCGGCTTCGCCCGGCGTGGGTGCGCTGCGACCGCCGAACTCGGCCTGCCACGCCTGGGCCTTGGCCGGCGTGCGGTTGTAGACAGTGACGGTGTGGCCGGCGCGTGCAAGGTGGCCGGCCATCGGCAGGCCCATCACGCCCAGACCGAGGAAGGCCACGCGGCGTGCGGGAGTGGATTCGTAGGGGCGGGTGTTGAGGGTGGGCATGGCAGCGGCTCAGTGGAGGGAAAGGGCAACTATATCGATCGACACGCACAACGGGTGCGCGGCAGGAATGCAGGCCAGACACACCGCGGAACCGGCTTGCCCGGGCCGCGGGGGTCACACCCTCGACGGAGGTGGCAGATCGCGCACAGCGCGATCTGCCATGGGGTGCTCAGACAATCGCGAGGTGCTCGGTGCCGGCGGACAGGTCTTGTGTCTTCGCGCGCTGGCTGTTGAGCTTGATCTGCAGGCGCAGATCGTTCACCGAGTCGGCGTTGCGCAGCGCATCCTCGTAGGTGATGAGGTTGTTCTCGTAGGCGTCGAACAGGGCCTGGTCGAATGTCTGCATGCCCAGGTTGCGGCTCTTCTTCATGATCTCCTTGATCTCGGAGACCTCGCCCTTGAAGATCAGGTCGGAAATCAGCGGCGTGTTGAGCATGATCTCGACCGCGGCCTGGCGTCCCTTGCCGTCCTGCTTGGGCACCAGGCGCTGCGACACCATCGCCTTGAGGTTGAGCGACAGGTCCATCAGCAATTGCTGGCGGCGCTCTTCCGGGAAGAAGTTGATCACGCGGTCGAGCGCCTGGTTGGCGCTGTTGGCGTGCAGCGTGCACATGCACAGGTGGCCGGTTTCGGCGAAGGCGATCGCGTGCTCCATCGTCTCGCGGTCGCGGATTTCGCCCATCAGGATCACGTCGGGCGCCTGGCGCAGCGTGTTCTTGAGCGCGGCTTCCCAGCTGTCGGTGTCCAGACCCACTTCGCGCTGCGTCACCACGCAATTCTTGTGCGGGTGCACGAACTCCACCGGATCCTCGATGGTGATGATGTGGCCGTGCGAATTCTCGTTGCGCCAGTCGATCATGGCGGCCAGCGTGGTCGACTTGCCCGAGCCCGTGGCACCCACCAGGATGCACAGGCCGCGCTTGGACATGGTCACGTCCTTGAGCACCTGGGGCACGCCCAGTCCGTCGATCGTGGGCAGCGTCTGCGGGATCACGCGCAGCACCATGCCGACCTTGCCCTGCTGCACGAAGGCATTGACGCGGAAGCGCCCCACGCCGGTGGGCGAGATGGCGAAGTTGCATTCCTTGGTGCGCTCGAACTCCGCCACCTGGCGGTCGTTCATGATGGAGCGCGTGAGCGCCAGCGTGTGGGCGCCCGACAGCGGTTGAGCCGACACCTTGGTGATCTTGCCGTCCACCTTCATGGCGGGCGGGAAGTCGCTGGTGATGAACAAGTCGCTGCCGTTGCGGCTGATCATCAGCCGCAGGAGGTCGTTGATGAACTTGCTGGCCTGATCACGTTCCATTCAACTGCTCCAGTCCGTGTCAGCTCTGGCGGTCGGACAGCCGGGCACTCACGACGCGCAGCCTGAGCGACAGCTTGCGGCCCAGCAGCGCCACCAGACTGGCGGCCAGCTGGGGTTCTTCGGTCATCATCGCGTCCATGCCCTCGGCCGAGAGCACGGCGATCTCGCATTCCGTCAACGTGGTGCAGGCCGAGAAGCGCAGGCCGCTGTCGAGCAGCGACATCTCGCCCAGGATGTCGCCGGGCTTGGCTTCCGTCAGGCGCAGTTGCTCGCCCCAGGGCTGCAGGCGGTCCACCGCGATGGAGCCGGTCAGCAGCACCACCATGAAGTTGCCGTACTCGTCCTGCACGATGATGTCGCGGCTGGGCGGAACGATGGCGAAGTCGAAGAACTTCTCCAGGCGCATGACGGATTTCTCGTCCAGTGCGCCCATGTAGCGGTCCTTGCTCCAGAGCTGCTGCAGCAGCTTGGTTCCGCGCCCGGCGTTGATACGCTTGGCATCGATCTCTCCGGCGCGCAGCTCCCAGGGGATCAGGATCGAACCCGCCACGCCAAGTTCGGCGAAGGCCGAGGTGAACAGCTGCGAGTCCTGCGCGTCCTCGGCGCCGTAGGGCTTGGGGGACGAGGACGATCCGCGCTTGAGGAGTCCGAAGACGCTTTTCATGTGTGTGTGCTCCGTACGGTGCGGCCGGTTGGCGTCAGCCCGGGAAGTTCTCGGGAATCTTGGCCTTGCCACGAGCCTCGGCGCTGCTGATCAGGTTACGGCGGACCAGATCGGTGAGGTTCTGGTCCAGTGTCTGCATGCCCTGGCTGCTGCCGGTCTGGATGGCCGAGTACATCTGGGCCACCTTGGCTTCGCGGATCAGGTTGCGGATGGCGGGCGTGCCGATCATGATCTCGTGCGCCGCGACACGGCCCTGGCCATCCTTGGTCTTGCACAGCGTCTGCGAGATCACGGCCTGCAGCGATTCGGACAGCATCGCGCGCACCATTTCCTTTTCCTCGGCAGGGAACACGTCGATGATCCGGTCGATGGTCTTGGCGGCCGAGGAGGTGTGCAGCGTGCCGAACACCAGGTGGCCCGTTTCGGCGGCCGTCATGGCCAGGCGGATGGTTTCCAGGTCGCGCATTTCGCCCACCAGGATCGCGTCGGGGTCTTCGCGCAGCGCGGATTTCAGCGCGGCGGCGAACGACAGCGTCATCGGGCCGACTTCACGCTGGTTGACCAGGCACTTCTTGGATTCGTGAACGAACTCGATCGGGTCTTCCACCGTGAGGATGTGGCCGTACTCGGTCTCGTTGAGGAAGTTGACCATGGCGGCCAGCGTGGTCGACTTGCCCGAACCCGTGGGCCCGGTCACCAGCACCAGGCCGCGCGGCTTGAGGGCCAGGTCGCCGAAAATCTTGGGCGCGTTGAGTTGCTCGAGCGTGAGGATCTTGGAAGGAATCGTCCGGAACACGGCGCCGGCGCCGCGGTTCTGGTTGAAGGCATTGACGCGAAAACGCGCCAGGCCTTCGATCTCGAACGAAAAGTCGACTTCCAGGAACTCTTCGTACTGCTTGCGCTGGGTGTCGTTCATGATGTCATACACCATGCCGTGCACCTGCTTGTGGTCGAGCGCATCCACGTTGATGCGCCGCACGTCGCCGTGCACGCGGATCATCGGCGGCAGGCCGGCGGACAGGTGAAGGTCGGAAGCCTTGTTCTTGACGCTGAAAGCCAGCAGCTGGGTGATGTCCACGGAACCCTCGGGTGATTTACGCTTGTAACCTATTATGACGACGATTGCCGACAACCTCCAGCGCATCGCCCTGCGCATCAGGGTAGCAGCCACTGACGCTGGCCGAGCGCCCGATGACGTTCGGTTACTGGCGGTTTCCAAGACCTTCGATGCCGATGCTGTCCGCGATGCGTTCGCGGCGGGGCAGCGCCAGTTTGGCGAGAACTACGTGCAGGAGGGCGTGGAAAAGATCACGCTTCTGCACGATTTGCCCCTCACCTGGCACATGATCGGCCCGCTGCAGGCCAACAAGACGCGGGCCGTGGCCGAGAACTTCCAGTGGGTCCACTCGGTGGATCGCGAGCGCATCGCGCGCCGCCTCTCGGAACAGCGGCCAGCCGATCTGCCGCCACTGCAGGTGTGCATCCAGGTCAACGTGGATGGCGGCCCCTCCAAGTCTGGCGTGGCGCCCGCCGATGCGCCTGCGCTGGCACGGCTGGTGGCGGGGCTGCCGCAGTTGCAGTTGCGTGGCCTCATGAGCATCCCCGAACCCTCGGAAGATCCGGCGATGCAGCGCGCGGTGCACGATCAGGCGCGGGCCCTGTTCGACAACATTGGCCGGCAGTTGCGGGCCGCCGGCGCGGCCGGGGCCGAGGCATGGGACACGCTGTCGCTGGGCATGTCGGCCGATCTGGAGCCCGCGATCGCCGCCGGCAGCACGATGGTGCGCGTGGGCACGGCCATCTTCGGCCGACGCGACAAGCCTATTTCGCCGGTGCCGACGGCGGCTTGAGGCCTGCGCAATCCGCGGCGAGCCACTTGCCGGTCGAATCCATGTCCAGCGTATCGGTGCGGCCGTTCTGCGTAGACCGCACCTTCATCGTGCTTTTGTAGTCGCGCGGGCTGACGAACGTCACCGTGCCTTCGCCCGAGGACACGGGCCGTGTGCACGAGAAGCTCACCTTGATGGTGTTGCCGCTGCGCGGCGACTGCGTTGTCTTGCAGTCGCCCTGCTGCGCCGGCAACTGGTCGCGCGCCACCATGTCCGGGGTGAGGCAGATGCGCACCGCGTTTGCGGCGGGCGACAGGCCCACGCCCTGCTTGGCCATCATGTCCTGGATCATCTTGCGCTGCTCGGGCGGCAGGTTGGCCATTTGCGCCTGGGCCTGCGCCATGGCCTTTTCCATCTCTCCGCCGCTGGGGCCTCCCATGCGACTGGTGATCTCCCACAGGCCCGGCTGCAACTGCTGCGCCGAGGCGAGCCCCGCGAGGCAGCAGAGAGTGGCGGCAACGGTGATACGGCGGGCGTGCATGGGAATTCCTTGAGGATGAGAGGTCAGTCGGGAGCGGGGCGGAGACGAGGGGTGGCCGTGCCTGCGCGGCGCCCGTCTGGCGTGCGCCACCATTCATCCCCGTCTCGCTACCGGCGGTGGGCGCACTGTAAAAGAGCGTCAAACGAATCGTCAATCTTTCTCAGTACGAGATGTATCGGCGTCGGCCCTGCCTAGACTGCCGCGCCATGAAGAAAAACGATGGGAGAAGCGGCAAGCGCGGCTACACGCTGGTCGAGATGCTGGTGGCGCTTGCCGTGGGCGGCGTGCTGCTGGCGCAGGGCGTGCCGTCGCTGCGCACGTTCCTGCTGGGCCGACAGGTGCAGGGGCATGCCATGGCGCTGGCCGACGATCTGCGGCGAGCGCGTGCCGAGGCGATCCAGCGCGGTGCTCGTGTGACGCTGTGCCCCAGCGTCGACGGCCGCCAGTGCGCCGGTGCGGCCGCCAACCGCGACTGGTCGCGCGGCTGGCTGGTGTTCCAGGATTCCGGCACGCGCGGCGTGGTGGAGCCAGGGGACACCTTGCTGCGCGTGCAGGGCGAGCCGGCTGTGAGGCTGCGCGTGGCGGCGGGCGGGCTGGCGTCGTATGTCATCTCTTATCTTCCTTCGGGCGTGGCGCCGGGCGCGCAGAACAATGTGCGCTTCCAGCCGGACGGCTCCGGCGACGCGCCGGTGCAGTCGCAGCGGGTGCTGTGCATCGGTGCGACGGGCAGCACGCGCATCGCCGCGGGGGCGTCGTGCTGAGCGCGTCGGCGCGGCGCGTGGGCGGCAACAGCCTCATCGAAGTCCTGGTCGGTCTGCTGCTGATGTCGTTCGGCCTGCTGTCGGTGGCTGCGCTGCAGGCACGGCTGGCATCGCACTCGGACGCCGCCCAGCTTCGCGCCCGCGCCTGGACGCTGGCGCAGGATCTGGCCGAGCGCCTGCGCGCCAACCCGGATGGCGTGGCCGGCGGCTTCTACGACGGTACATGGCACGCCTGGGCAGACGCAACCGATGCCGCCGACTCGCGTGCGGCTGTCACCTGCGCCACGCCCTGCGGTCCGGCCGAGGTCGCCCAGGCCGATCGTGCCGGCTGGAGCGCGGGTGCGATCCGCCTGCCCGGCGCGGCGGTGTCCGTCACGCGCACGCCGGGCAGCGGGACGTCCAGCCTGCTCGACATCCGTCTCGCCTGGCACGGCCCGGTCGATGGCGGCGCTGCCGAGCCGCCCGAAGCGGCGTGCCCAGTGCCGGACGGCGACGGCGGGCCCGCGCAATGCCTGCATCTGCGCGTGGACGGCTGATGGCGATGCCGACACACGCCCAGTCCGGGCGCAGCCTCGTCGAGTTGATGGTGGCGATGGCGCTGTCGCTCGTGCTGCTGGCCGCCGCGCTGGTGATCACGCTCGCAGGCGGCCGCTCGGTGCGCCATCAGGATGCGCTGGCGCGCCTGGACGAGCACGGCGCCCTGGCGCTCGATCTGCTGGCGGCGCAGTTGCGCATGGCGGGCTACGCGCGTCCCGTGCGGCAGGGCCCGCTGGGCAGCGCTTCTGGCCACTACAGCGGCGCAGGCGTGCGGGGCTGCGACCATGGTTTCGTGTCGGTCACCGTGGCTGATGGCGATGCCTTGTCGTGTCTGCCGGGCCCCTCCGGCGCCGCGGCTTTGGCCGTGGAGTACGAGGCCGACACTGCCAACACCTGGCCGGGCTCGGCCGGCCAGCCCACCGATTGCGCGGGCAACCAGATTGCGGCGCGCACGCTGGCGTCCGGTGCCAGCCAGGTGCTGGCCGACAACCGCTTCTTCATCCGCCTGAATCCTCAGACCGGCCAGCTCACGCTGTACTGCGCCGGCAGCGGCGGCACGGGCTTCGCCGCGCAACCGCTGATCGACAACGTCGAACACCTGCAAGTGCGCTGGGGCATCGGAGAGGAAGGCCGCCGCGGCGTCGCGCGCCACGTCGATGCGACGTCATTCGATGCCGAATACGCGCACGACCCGGCGCGATGGACGCGCGTATTGAGCGCACACGTCTGTGTGGTGCTTGCCACGCCTGAGGGAATGGCGGACGAGCCTTCGGCCCACCTCGACTGCGATGGGCGTGCCGTCTGGCCGACCGACGCCGCGCAGCGGCGCATCCGCCGCAGCTACGTCACGACCGTGCAATTGCGCAACCACGGAGGCAGCCCGTGACGGCGCGTGCGGGCAGGGCGCATCGAGGCGTCGTCCTGGTCATGATGCTGGTTCTGCTGGCGGTGATGGCCATGACGGCGGCGCTGGCGTCGCGCCTCGCGCTCACCGGCGTTGCGGTGGGCGCGGCCCGCCAGGCCCATGCACAGGCACTGGCAGCGGCCGAGATGGCCCTGCGTTACTGCGAAGACCAGATCGGCCTCGACAGTGCCGCCGTGCCCGTCCAGCCCGCGCCCGACGTCGACGCCGAGTGGCCGCTGCGCTGGCAGACAGCCGACAACTGGTCCTCTTCGGCACCCCTGGCCTCGTCCGTGCCCGCGGCGCTGGCCTGGGGCGATGCGGCCGTACCGGCCGATACGCCGGCGCCACAGTGCCTCATCGAAGCCATGGTGCTGCCTCGTGCCCGCGGCGCCGACGATCGCCTGGGCGTCTGGCTCGTCACGGCACGTGGCTTCAGCCCCGGCTACGCGCCCGGTGGACGGGGCGCACAGGTGTGGCTGCAGTCGGTGGTGCAGAAATGAGGGGCCGCACGTCGCGCTGGCACGCGCTGCTGCTGGGTGCCAGCCTGGGTCTGGCCTGCCTGGCGCCTGCGCAGGTGGCGCAGCAGCCGCTGCTGCAGCCGGCCACGGTGAACGATCTGCCCAATCTCGTGCTGACGATCGACGACTCGGCCTCCATGGGGCTGCACCACCTGCCCGACGCTGCCAGCCCCGAGGGCGCGGCCAACGCGGTGTTCCACCCGCTCGATACGGCACCCGCCGGCGAGCAGCCCGGCGCCGATGCGACCCAGCGCGTCTGGACGACCCGCGCAGACGACCGCTGGTCGGCGCGCATGCGCTTTCACGGGCACAACCGGCTGTACTACGACCCCGCCGTGCGCTATCGGCCGTGGGTCCGCGCCGACGGCACGACATGGGCTGAAGCCGATCCGCGCGCCGCGCGCCTGGATCCGCTGTCCGAGACACCCACGGCCGACCTGACAGGCGAGCTCACGTGGCCCACCTCCGTGACCTGGTGCCGGACATCCCCTGGCATGTCTGGCGCGGTCTGCAGCGCGACGCCAGCGGGCGAGCCGTTTGCGCCAGCCACCTTCTATGCCTGGAACGGCGACCCCATGGCGGCCGGCAGCATGTTCACGCGCGTGCGCATCATGGACGCGGCGGGTTTCGAGCGTCCCGCATCGCGTACCGACTGCACACCCCGTGGCGCCGGCGCCTGGTGCAGCCAGGCCGACGAATACCGCAACTTCGCCAACTGGTTCGTCTATCACCGCACGCGGCTTCATGCCGCCATCGCCGTGACCAGCGAGGTGCTGGCCCGGCAGGAAGCGGTGCTGCGGCTGGGGTACGGACGCGTCGGACAGGTTCGCACGAGCGCCATCGACGGTGTCGACGGAACGACGCTGGTGCGCGGCGTGCGTCCCTGGAGCGGTGCCTACCGTGCCCAGACGTTCGACTGGCTGCACCGCCTGCGCCCCTCGGGCGACAGCGCGCTGCGACGTGCGATGGACGACGTCGGTCGCTACTACGAAAGGCACGCGGCCGCCGACGCCGGGTCGCCGTGGTCCGATACGCCGTGGCTGGGCGCCGCATCACGCCATTCGCCGTGCCGGCGCAGCTATCACTTGCTGGTCAGCGATGGCAACTGGAATGGTGCGCCGGCCACCACGGCCGCGGCGCGCGGCAACATCGATGGCACCGACGGCGAGCGGATCGAACACGTCGACGGTCGCAGCCGGCGATACCGCGCCGGACCTCCATGGCGCGACGCCCATCCGGACACGCTGGCCGACGTCGCGCTGCACTACTTCGCGCGCGACCTGCATCCGGGGCTGCCCAATGCGCTGTCGCCTCGCTTCGAAGGCGACGCCTACTGGCAGGCCATGGTCACGCTGGTGGTGGGTTTCGGCTCGGGTGGGCAACTCGATCCCCGCCACGATCTGGAGCGCATCACCCGGGGCGAGTTGGCCTGGCCGGCGCCCCAGGCCGGTCTGCCGTCCACGGTAGACGACCTCTGGCACGCCGCGATCAACGGCGGTGGCCGTTACCTCGATGCGCTGGATCCGTTGGCGCTGTCCGACGCGCTCGCGCATGCGCTGCGCGACGTCCGGCCGATGAGCGTCTCCAGCGCCGGCGTCGCATGGTCGGGCCAGGCGGGCTCGCGCGTCTATGTGCCGTCCTATCGCACGCATGCCTGGTCCGGCGAACTCGCCGCCTACGAGATCACGGAGGCCGGCCGTTCACCCGATCCGCTCTGGCGCGCCTCGGAGCGGGTGCCCCAGCCGGCGGCCCGCAACATATGGACATGGCATCCGTCCCGACGCGAGGCGCTGGCATTCACGCCCGGCGACGTGGCGCGTGCCGCCCTGCCTTCGTTGCCGGCAGACGCTGCGCTGATCGGCTACCTGCGCGGTGACCGCACACGCGAGTCGACGGGCTGGCGTGTGCGCGACGGTGTGATCGGGGACATCGTTCATTCGCAGCCGCGCGTGATCGCCCAGGCCGACGATCTGCAGTTCAACTTCCTGCCACGTGGCACGCCGGGCCGCGAGACGTACCGGGCTTTCTTGCGCGATACGGCCGCGCGCGCGGGACGGGTCTTCTTCGGTGCCAACGACGGCATGCTGCACGCGGTGCGGGAACACGATGGCGTGGAGGCCTTCGCCTTCGTGCCGGCCGGTGTTCACGGCCTGTTGGCGCAGCTCGCCCAATCTTCTTACGGTCACCGGTTCTTCGTGGACGGTCCCGTGACCGAGGCGCAGGCCTGGTGGGGCGGACGTTGGCGCAGCGTGGTGTTGGCCAGTGCCGGGCGCGGGGCTGCCTCCATCGCCGCGATCGACGTGACCGACACCTCCGCCCTCGACGGGCGCAGCGTGCTGTGGGAATACGGTCGCACCGACGACGCGCAACTCGGCCACGTGCTGTCGCCGCCCGACACCGGCATGACGCGAGGCGGCCAGTGGATCGCTGCCTTCGGCAACGGCTACGACAGCGCGGCGGGCGAGGCGCGTCTGGTCGTGCTCGACCTGCAAAGCGGCCGGCCCTTGCGCGTGCTGCGCGCCGATGTGGCTGGCGGCAATGGCCTGGGGGGCGTGCGGCTGGTGCGCGATGCCAACCAGGTGGTCGTGGCCGCCTATGCGGGCGACCTGCGCGGGCGCGTGTGGCGATTCGACTTGCGCGCCACCGATCCCGCAGAGTGGCGCGTCGATTTCGATGGCCAGCCTTTCTTCGAAGCGCTCGACGCCAAAGGCTTGCCGCAGCCCGTGACCGCCGCGCCCGAATATGTCGATCATCCGTTGGGCGGGCAGATGGTGCTGCTGGGCACCGGCCGCTTGCACGAGACCGCCGATGCCCTGAGCACGCAGGTCCAGTCGCTTTACGGCGTCTGGGACCGCGTGCCGGTCAGCCGGGCTGCACGCGCCGACGAGCGCGCAGGATCGGCGCCAGCCTTGGCGCGTCACACGTTGACGCCCGTGGAAGAAGCGGGTGCGCCGTCCGGCGCGCGCCACGAGCGTCTGGACGCTTCGCCGGTCGACTGGCGCGTCCACCAGGGCTGGCGCATCGACCTGCCACGGCGCCTGCGCGATATCCATGGTGCGCGATTCGAGAGTGGCCTCGCCCGCTTTCGCGTCGTGGCGCCTGCCTGGCCCGATGCTGCGGGATGCGGTGCTGTCGAGCCCGAGGCGCTGGATCTGTATCTGCGGCCACTCACCGGTGCGGCGCCGCCCGTGGCGCTGATCGACACCCATCGCGACGGCCGTGTCGATGCGCTCGTCGTGCAGATCGCCGGTGTGCGCGTGGCGGCCGAGGCCCCTGCGCGCCTGTGGGTGGACCGTCGGGGACGCGCCCATGCGCTGGGCAGCAGCGGCGCCGAGCCCGCGTTCGAGCCGGCGGCACTGCGCCCTGCGCGGCAGTGGCGTCAATTGGTCAACGTACCAAGGTAATTTCCAATGAATCCAATCAGGCCATCATTCGGTCGAAATACATGGGGCTTCACGCTGATCGAGCTGCTTGCAGCCATGGCGATCGCGGCCGTGTTGGCAGCGCTGGCCTATCCGAGCTATCGCCAGGCCGTGCAGCGCAGCCAGCGCGCCCAGGCGCGTGCGGCGCTGCACGAGGCTTCCCTGTACATGGAGCGATTCAGGGCGGCCAACCATCGCTATGACCTGCATCTGGGGCGTGTGCCTGGAGATGCCGCCGGTCCAGTCGCCCTTCCGGTCTCCCTGCGCCAGGTACCTATGGAGGGCAAGGCGCATCACCATCTGGTCCTGACGTACGTCGACGCCGGAAGTTATCGACTCGAAGCACAGCCCCTGCGGGGAGATGACAGCTGCGGGATCCTGGCTGTGGACCAGGCGGGGCGCCTGCATGCGTCAGGTCCTGGAACGGCAGCCGAGTGCTGGAGATGAATGTCAACTTTTGTCAACTATCTTCCTTTGTCAGCCAACTGTGACAAGAATCCGGGCTGGCAATTTGGGAGTGGGGGTTTCATGAGAATTGCAGTGCTGGAAGACGACCCGGTCTACGCGGATCTTCTTCAGACGGTCGTGCGTGCGTTGGGACATGAGTGCCTGCTGTTCGGCAGCGGGCAGGACCTGATGCGGCAGATGCGCCGCGACAACTTCGACCTCCTCGTGCTGGACTGGAACGTTCCCGACGCTACGGGCTACGAGGTCATGGAATGGGCGCGCGCGCATCTCAAATATCCCGTTCCTGTGCTTTTCGTGACGGCCCACGGCAGCGAACGCGAGATCGTGGCGGCCCTGACCGCGGGAGCCGATGACTACATGGTCAAGCCCGTACGCGTGCCGGAAATCCTGGCGCGCATCACCGCGCTGCTGCGGCGCTCGTATCCGCAGGTTCAGAACGACGTGGCGGTTTTCGGTCGCTACACATTCCATGTCTCACGCAATGTGGTCGAGATCGATGGGAATGCCGTCGAACTCAAGCAGAAGGAGTTCTTGCTGGCCTACCACCTTTTTGTCAATCTGGGTCGCCTGCTATCGCGAAGCTATCTCCAGCAGGTGGTCTGGGGTACCGACACCAGCGCCCACTCGCGATCGCTGGACACGCATCTCTCGCGCGTCCGGGGCCTGTTGAAGTTGCGTCCTGAAAATGGCTTCCGGTTGACGGCCATCTACAGCCATGGCTATCGGCTTGAATTTCTGGCGGGGCCGAGCGGATTTGCGCTGCCCACGGCCCTGCCCTGGGCAGCGGACGCACATTAGTCGATTCTCTTGACAATTGTTTGCAAATGTCGGCGAGCAACGCTGGTGCGCGCCCATGCACGACAGCGACACTCGACGTCGCAGTCGGGATCCTCTTCCGATCTGCCGCGCGGGGTTCGCAGAGTGGTCTTCGCGAGACACTGGCATATCCCCCCTTCCCTGCGTGTTTACAGGCCTGCTTTCGAGCAGGCCTCTTTCTTTGCGCAAGCCGCCAGCGCGGCGGCCACGTTCAGAAGCGCGGCAGGTCAGGGTGCGGCATCTGGCCGGCGCGGACCACCATGCGGCCGTACTCCGCGCAGCGATGCAGCGTCGGGATCACCTTGCCGGGATTGAGCAGACCTTCCGGATCGAACGCACGCTTGACGCCGAACATCTGTTCGCGTTCGCCAGCGGTGAACTGAACGCACATGCTGCCGAGCTTCTCGATGCCCACGCCATGTTCGCCCGTCACGGTGCCACCCATGGCGACGCTGGTTTCCAGAATGTCTGCGCCGAAGCGCTCGCAGCGGTGCAGCTGGTCGGCGTCGTTGGCATCGAAGAGGATCAGCGGATGAAGATTGCCGTCGCCGGCATGGAACACGTTGGCGCAGCGCAGGCCGTACTTCTGCTCCATCGCCTGGATGGCCAGCAGCATGTCGGCCAGCCGCTTGCGCGGAATGGTGGAGTCCATGCACATGTAGTCCGGGCTGATGCGTCCGGACGCCGGGAACGCGTTCTTGCGGCCGCTCCAGAAGCGCAGGCGCTCGGCCTCGTCGCGGCTGACGGCGATGGCGGTGGCGCCGCACTGTCGCAACACGTCGCTCATGCGGCCGATCTCTTCTTCCACTTCCTCGGGCGTGCCGTCGCTTTCGCACAGCAGGATGGCCTCGGCCGAGAGGTCGTAGCCGGCCTGCACGAAGTCCTCGACGGCAGCGGTCATCGGCCGGTCCATCATCTCCAGCCCTGCAGGGATGATGCCGGCGGCGATCACCCCGGCCACCGCGTCGCCCGCGCGGCGCACGTCGGCGAAGCTGGCCATGATGCAGCGCGCGACCTGCGGCCGGGGCACCAGGCGCACGGTCACCTCGATGGCCACGGCCAGCATGCCTTCGCTGCCGATCATGAGCGACAGCAGATCGAGCCCGGCGGCGTCGAGCGCCTCGGCGCCCAGTTCCAACGGCTGGCCGTCCATCGCGAAGCCGCGCACGCGCAGCACGTTGTGCACCGTCAGGCCGTACTTCAGGCAGTGCACGCCGCCGGAGTTCTCGGCCACGTTGCCGCCGATGGTGCAGGCGATCTGGCTCGACGGGTCGGGCGCGTAGTAGAGGCCGTGCGGCGCCGCCGCCTCGCTGATGGCGGCGTTGCGCACGCCGCACTGAACACGCGCTGTGCGGGCGAGCGGATCAATGGAAAGGATGCGGTTGAAACGCGCCAGCGACAGGATCACGCCCCGGCGATGCGGCATGGCGCCGCCCGACAGGCCGGTGCCCGCGCCACGCGCGACCACGGGTATCCGCAACGCATGGCAGGCGCGTAGCACGGCCTGTACCTGCGCCTCGGTCTCCGGAAGGGCCACGGCCAGCGGCCGCTCGCGGTAGGCCGTGAGGCCGTCGCATTCGTAAGGCGTGGTGTCCTCGTTGGTGTGGAGCAGGGCGGCCTTCGGCAGGCAGGCCGACAGTGCCGCCACCACCTCGCGCTGTCGCGCTGCGCGGTCATCGGCGGGGAGCGGGGTCGATGCGGTGGCGGCGGTCATGCCGCAACTGTAGGGGTGGCTGCGGCGCCGTGGCAGAAATCTTTTTCAGCTCGCCGTGAGGAATTTGCGGTGCGGCCCGGGGCCTTGTCCGCCTCACGACACCGACTGGCGCAGCCAGTCGGAAAAGGCAGCGCATTCCCAGCGGTCGAGCGTGCCGGTGCGCCAGCACAGATAGTGCGCGTGCGGCGAAGGGACGGTGCGCTTCGACAGCCTCACCAGCGTTCCGTTGTCCAGCCAGGGTTGGCCGAGTTTGAGCCGCACGAGCGCGATGCCCAGCCCCAGCGCTGCGGCCTCGCACATCAGGCCGACGTCGTTGAAGGTCGAACCCCCCGTGGGCTCGGGCGCATCCGTGCCGTGGGCCCCGAACCACGTCCGCCACGGATCGAGCGGGCTGCGGATGAGCGAAGCCGCCCGCAGCTCGTCGATGGTGTCGAACGGCCCGTACTCGCGAACGAAGGCCGGCGAAGCCAGCGGCGTGACTTCGTCGGTCATCAGCCGCACGTGTTCCATGTCGGCGTAGCGGCCGGGGCCGAAGCGCACCACCAGGTCGGCGTCCTCGGCCACCACGTCCAGCAGCGGAATGGAGACGTGCAGCGCCAGATCGATCTCGGGATAGGCCTCGGTGAACGCACGCAGCCGCGGCATGAGGATGGAGCGCGCGAAGGTGGGCGTGACAGCCACGCGCAGCTTGCGGCGCGCGGCCTGCGTGTCACGCCCCGGCGTGCGGCCCAGGATCGCCAGCCCCTCGCGTACATGCGCCAGGTATTCGCTGCCTTCGGTTGTGAGCGAGAAATCGGCCCGGCCGAACAGCTTGGCGCCCACCGCTTCCTCGAGTTGCCGCACCCGGTGACTCACGGCGCTCGGCGTCACGCACAACTCATCGGCCGCAGCGCTCACGCTGCGCAGGCGCGCCAGCGTTTCAAAAGTGACGAGGCACTGGATCGGTGGGATCCGCGAGCCGACAGTCATGCGCCACGCCCCTAAAGCCAGGCCATCGCGGAACCGGCTTTGCCGGGCCGCTGATGGCGCCCCCATCCGGGGGGAAGCGCCGCAGGCGCCTCGGAGGGCTTCGAATGACCAACGGTCATTTGAAGATGACAGTCTTGTGGCCGTTCAGCAGCACGCGGTGTTCGCTGTGCCACTTGACGGCGCGCGCCAGCACCTGGCTTTCGGTGTCGCGGCCCATGGCGGTGAGGTCTTCCACCGTCTTGCCGTGGTCCACGCGGGCAACGTCCTGCTCGATGATCGGGCCTTCGTCGAGATCGGCCGTCACGTAGTGGGCCGTTGCGCCGATCAGCTTCACGCCCCGGTCGTGCGCCTGGTAGTAGGGCTTGGCGCCCTTGAAGC
>JAGOCV010000293.1 GCA_017998575.1 Burkholderiaceae bacterium | reverse complement strand
GCGTGGTAGTGCGTCAGCAGCACGTACTTGATGGGCTTGTCCGACACCGTGCGGATCTGCTTGATCAGGTCCTGCGCCATCGCCGGCGTGGCCGTGGCGTCGCTCACCATGATGAACTTCTCGCCAATGATCACGCCCGAGTTCGGGTCGCCTTCGGCGGTGTAGGCCCAGCAATGCTTGCTGAGCTGTTCGAAAGTGGTTTTCTTGTCGTCCAGGTCGGCCTGGGAGGCGAAAGCTTTGCTCATGGGGGGTCTCCTGTGGGGAAGCTGGAATTTTAACTAAACGAAATCAATTACGTATAAGTAAATCACGATAGCCCCGTGGCACCGCCGGACAAGCCGCGCTCAAGCATCTGCACCACCTCCTCGGCGAAGGCGCTGTAGCTCATCGCGCCACCCGGGCGCAGCCAGGTGAAGGTCCAGTTGATCATGCCGAACAGCATCATGGTCAGCGCGGTCTGGTTGGCCGGCGTCACGCGCTCGGGATAGGCGCGCGTGATGAAGCGGGTGAACGCCGCCACCACGTCGCGCTGGCGGTTGACGATCAGCGTGCGTTGCACCGGGCCGAGGAACTTGGTGTCGGACACCAGGGCGATGTGGCGCGTGGCCGAGGTCTCGTATTCGGCCAGGAAGGCCCGCACCAGCTCGCTCAGAGCGTCTCGCTCGCTCAGATTCTTGCGCTGCGCGCGCGCCTCGGCCTCGCCGATGAGCGCGAGCAGGCGCTGGGTGTAGCGATCGAGCAGGTCGAACAGGATGGCATCCTTGCTCTCGTAGTAGTGGTAGAGCCGCGCCTTGCTCGTGCCGCAGGCGTCGGCGATGTCGTTCATGCTCGCGGCGGGGAAACTCTGCGCGGCGAAGCAGCGCGCCGCCACGTTCAGGATTTCGTCGCGTTTGAGATCGTGGGAAGCGGATTTCGGTCGGGCCATCGGCGCATTCTGCCGAACTAAGATGCGGCCATGGTCAAACCCGTCGATCCTTTTGCCCAACACGCCTGCGAATTGCTCTCGGGCGTAGGTCCGTGCGTGCCCAAGCGCATGTTCGGCGGATGGGGCATCTCCACCGACGGCATGAACATCGCCATCATTGCGTGGGACACCCTGTTCCTCAAGACCAACGCCGACACCGAGCCGCGCTGGCTCGCCGCCGGTGGACGGCCCTTCGTGTACGAGTTCAAGGGCAAGACCGGCAAGCTGAACTACCACACGCCCCCGGACGAAGCGCTGGAGTCGCCCGCGCTCATGCTGCCCTGGGCAAGGCTCGCGCTGGAAGCGGCCGTGGCGGCGCGCAAGCCCAAAAAACAAAGGCCGCGCAAGTAGGCGCTGCCTTCGGGAAGCGCCAGCGCGCTCAGGAGCGGGGGGACTCGCAGGTCGCCGGCACGCGGCTGCGACCCATCACCAGGTCAGCGCCGTAGCCGACCAGCCCCCGCACCAGCCGGGCCAGCGCCCAGCTGGCCTGGCTCAGGGCCTGCGCGAGCTCGCGCGACGGCGCCACCACCTCGCGGCCGAAGCGGTCGGGCCGGGCCACCGCCAGGGCCTGAGGCTCGGTGAACCAGTCGAAGCGCACCGGGCCTGCACTGGCCGGCTGCCAGGGCTCCATCACCAGGCGGGCACCCGCCGGCACGACCATGCTCTCGCCGGCGGCCAGCATCAGGTCACCCGACTCGTTGCCGGCCCCCTGATGAGGCAAACCCAGCGTCACCCACGCCCGGCCCTGCGTGATGTGCAGGCGGCTCGACACCTGCGGGCGCAGGGTCATCGCGCGGCGCGCATCGAGGCGCCAGCCGCGCATGGCGGCGGGGCAGGCCATCCGATCGGACTCGACAGCAACGGGGGTGGAAACGGTGTTCATGAGGGGCTCCTGGGGTAGGGACGATGGCTCATCCTGGGAATGAATGTTCGGGCCGAAAGCCCTTTGCGTCCAATGAATACGCAGTAAGCTATTGATTCGCTAACCGCATCAATGCCCGGAGCCCCCATGCAGCTCACCAGCAGCCACCCCCGCACCCGCCCGATCGCCGCCGGGCACCTGCGCGCCTTCGAGGCCGTGGCCCGCCACCTCAACTTCCGCGCCGCCGCCGAAGAGCTCTCGCTCACGCAGAGCGCGGTCAGCCGGCAGATCCAGGCCCTCGAAGACGAGGTCGGCACCGCCCTCTTCCTGCGCCACACGCGTGCCGTTGAACTCACCAGCGCGGGCTCGCAGCTGCTGCGCGCCTCCAGCATGGCGCTGGAACGCATCGACGCCGCCGTGCGCCAGATCCGCCAGAGCGCGGGCCGCAAGGGCGTGGCCATCACCACCTGGGCCTCATTCGCCTCCATGTGGCTGATCCCCCGGCTCGAAGCCTTCCAGCGCGACCACCCCGATATCGACATCCGCATCGATGCCACCGACGCCGCCGTCGACCTCGCCACCTCCGACGTGGACCTCGCCTTGCGCTACGCCGTGCCGCAGGCCATGCCTGCCGACGCGCAGCGTCTCTTCGGCGAACAGCTCACCCCTGTCGCCAGCCCCTGGCTGCTCAAGACGCAACCCATCCACAGCATCGATGACCTCTCGCGCTGCGCCCTCATCGAAGCCGGCGACGCCCACCGCACACGCCACCTCGAATGGCTCACCTGGCAGCGCTGGCTCGACACCTTCGGCCACAAACCCGCCGCTGCGCCGGGCGGCAAGCGCGCCGGCCGCACCACGCCGGCCAAGCTCTCGCCGCAGCGCTGGATGTACTTCAACTACGCCAACCAGATCGTGCAAGCCGCCCTCACCGGCCAGGGCGTGGCGCTCGCGCGCCTGCCGCTGGTGGCCGAGAGCCTGGCCAGCGGCGCCCTGGTCGAGCCCCTGCCCCAGACGCGGCTGGACTCCCCGCTGGTGTACTGGCTGCTGGTCGCGCCGCGCAGCGCGCAGCGACCCGAAGTCAAGGCCTTCTGCGAATGGCTGCTCAAGCAGGCCGCGGAAACGCGCGAGGCCATCGGCGACGTGCCAGACCCCGACACCGTCGACCAGATGGACTGAGGCCCCATGACCCAGCCCCCGCATCTCGCCGCCGGCAACCTGCGCAGCATCACCTTCATGCTCGTCGCCGTGGGCTTCTTCGCGTTCATGGACGCGGTGCTCAAGACCCTCTCCGCCACCTACCCCGTGCTGCAGATCGCCGCGCTGCGCGGCCTCACGGCACTGCCTTTGGTGTTTCTCTACATTGCCTGGCGCGGCGCCTGGCACACCGTGCTCAAGGTCCGCTGGCCGCTGCACCTGCTGCGCGGCGTGCTCGGCATCACCATGCTGGCCCTCTTCACCATCGGCGTGCGCGAGCTGCCGCTGTCGGCCGCTTACACCCTGTTCTTCATCTCGCCGCTGCTGATCACCGCACTCTCGGTGCCGGTGCTCAAAGAGCGCGTGCCCAAGGCCCACTGGTGGGCCATCGCCATCGGTTTCGTCGGCGTGCTCATCGCGCTGCGGCCCAGCGGCGACGACCTGCAAGCCGGCTTCGTCACCATCGGCGGTCTCGCCACGCTGGGCGCAGCCCTGTGCTACGCCGTGGCGGCCGTCACCGGCCGGCTGGCCACCCGCACCGACAGCAGCGAAAGCATGGTGCTCTGGATGATGGTGTTCATGGCCGTCGGCGCGGGCGCGCTCTCATGGGCCGAATGGGTGCCCATTCGCCGCAGCGACGCCCTGCTGCTCGTGGCCCTGGCCGTCACCGGGTTCTGCGGCCAGCTCGCCATCACCGAGGCCTTCCGCCACGGCCAGGCCTCGGCCGTGGCCCCGTTCGAGTACAGCGCGCTGGCCTGGGGCCTGGGGCTGGACTGGCTGATCTGGCACACACTGCCCAGCGCCCATACGTGGGTGGGCGCGGCCATCATCGTGGGCAGCGGGCTCTACCTCGTGCGGCGCGAGCAGCGCATCACCGACGTGCACGCCAACGCCGACCACCCCTAGTCGGCTAGCGTTCCGGCCACATCACGCCCGTGTCGCTCAGGATCGCGTCCAGCGGCACGTCGTGGATCTCGGGCTTGAGGTACGGCAGCCAGCCGAAGTCGTAGCCCAGACCCACGGTGAAGGGCTTGGGTTTCAGGCTGGCCAGCGTGCGGTCGTAGAAGCCGCCGCCATAGCCCAGCCGGAAGCCACCGGGCCCGTAGCCCACGCAGGGCACGAAGATCAGCGTGGGCTGAACGATCTCGGTGTCCTTCGGCTTGGGAATGCCATAGGCATCCTCCTCCATCGGGCAGCCCGGGTACCAGGTGTAGAAGGTCAGCGTCTTGTCCACCTTGTTCACCACCGGCAGTCCGATGCGCCGGTGCTGCTGCTGACCCTGCGCATCCTCCTCCAGGCCGGCCTCCTGCCAGCGAAACAGCGCAGGCAGCGGATCGAACTCGCCCTTGATGGGCCAGTAGGCGCCAATGACCGTGTCTGGCCGGTGGATCAGCCACACGCGCATGACGCGCTGCAACAGGTCGTTGCGCCACGCGCGGTCGGCCAGGGACTGTCGCTTTTCAATCAGCGATTTGCGCCATTCGACCTTCAGCGCTGCCGCTGATCCATCGGCCTGCGCAGCGTGGGGTTTGTGGGGGCTCTGACCGTCTTTGTTGTCCATAATCGACACATGAATCTGGTTGATGAGAAACAGGGAAGCGCTCGGCGAATCGGTCGACGCCTCAAAGGGCTGGGTCTGCGGCTCATTATGGCGGCGCTTGCGACACCGGGCCTTGCGCTGGCACAAGCCCCCGGCGGCGACGCCGCGCTGCTGGAGATGCGCGCGGCCTATTCACGCGGCAACAGCTTCCAGCTTGCCAACCTGCTGCCCACCATGCGCGGCCACGCGCTGGAGCCGCTCGCGAACTATTGGAGCATCCGCTCGCGCCTGGACATCGCCACACCGCTGGAGATTCGTGCCGCGCTCGACCGCATGGCCGGCACCTACTGGGAAGACCGCCTGCGCAACGACTGGCTGCTGCAACTGGGCAAGGCGCGCGACTGGGCCAACTTCGACGCCGAACTGCCGCGCTTTCGCATGAACGACGATCGCCAGGTGCGCTGCTATGCGCTGATGCGCGACGTGGCCAGCGGCCGCGG
>JAGOCV010000292.1 GCA_017998575.1 Burkholderiaceae bacterium | reverse complement strand
CGCCGTGCCCGGCACGGTGCGCGCGCGCCGGCTCTCGGACATCGACGGACATCCGGCCTCCTACGCCTGCTACGACCTCACCAGCCCGGACACGCTGCGTTCCGAGCCCTGGCTGGCCGTGCGTGCCACCGACTGGTCGAGCCGCATCCGCCCGCTGTTCCACAACGTCCGCCGCACCGTTTTCGAACGCGTCTTCACCCTCGAGCCCCAGCGGCCCTGACACCTTCATCCTTCCATGCCCGCATCCGCTGCCCGTACCGTGTCCGAACCGACGACCGCCGACTGGCTGTCCGTGCGCATCACGCGCATCGAGACGCTGCCCCTGAAGGTCAAGCTCGAGCGCGTGGCCGCCGGCTCCACGCTCAAGCTCACGCACCGCTGCACCATCGTCACGCGCATCCATACCGATGCGGGCATCGTCGGCGAATGCTTCAACGGCAACGACGACGAACTGCAGCCGGCCGTCATGCGGCTCATCCACGACGAGATGGCGCCGCTGCTCATCGGCCAGCCCGTGGCCGCGATCGAGGAAGCGTGGACTCGCACCCGGCGCGCCACCGAGCCCTTCCTGCGCGACCGCCGCGTGGCGCTGCGGGCGCAGGCCTGCATCGACAGCGCGCTGCACGACGCCGTGGGCAAGCTGGCCGGCGCGCCGATCCATCACCTCTGGGGCGGCGCGCGCGCGCAGGTGCCCGTGATCGCGCTGGGCGGCTATTACCGCGCCACTGGCGATCTCGAGGCGCTGGCCGACGAAGTGGCCGAACTCAAGGCCTTCGGCATCCACGGCATGAAGCTCAAGCTGGGCGGCAAGACCCCGGCCGAAGATGCGGCGCGTGCGCAGGCCGTGCGGCGGGCCGGCGGCGACGGCTTCATGCTGGCCTGCGACGCCAACCAGGGCTGGAGCCGCGAAGACGCGCTGGACTTCACGCGCCGCGTGAAAGACCTCGGCCTCGCCTGGCTCGAGGAGCCCTGCCACTGGGACAACGACCGCGCCGACATGGCCGTCGTGCGGGCCGTCTCCGGCATCCCCATCGCCGCCGGGCAGAGCGAGCTGTCGCGCTTCGGCTGTCGCGACCTGATGGCCGCCGGCGCCATCGACATCTGCAACTTCGACGCCAGCTGGGGCGCGGGCCCGACCGAATGGCGCCGCGTCGCCGCCCTCGCGGCGTCGCACCAGGTGAAAGTGCTGCAACACCTGGAGCCGCAGATCGGCCTGATGATGTCGGCCGGCGTGCCCAACGGCTTCGTGGCCGAGGTGATGTTGCCGTGGCGCGACCCGTTCTTCTACAAGCTCATCGCCAACCAGCCGGCCCGGCCGTTCGTCAATGGCCTGTACACCGTGCCCACCACGCCCGGCTGGGGCATGACGCTGGACACCGACTACCTCGAATCGGTGCGCCGCACCGACTGACGCGCCCGCTCAGGCCACCTGGAACATCGTGCGGCGCGTGTTGGTGAAATGCGGGCGCGCGCGATCGCTCCAGGCCGTGTGGCGCACGGCCAGCCAGTCGGGCGAGCCCAGCGTGTCCTCGCTCACGAGGTCGTAGCAGGCGAAGGACACGGGGCCGGCACCGGCACGGTTGAGATAGCGCGAGGCGTGGATGCAGCCGGCCACCGACGCCAGGCCCGGCATGTGCTCGTCGTCGTACCAGCGCGCGATCTCGTCGAACCAGCCGTCCTCGGGATCGGTCTCGACCACGTAGTGAAAGCGCGCCGGCTCGCCGGCCGAGGCACCGGGCACATCGAACACAGACTCCAGCCAGCAACCTCCGGCCGATCCACACCACGCGTGGCTGGCCGCGAATGCCTGGGCCACGCCGGCCGCCATGGCCGCGTCTTCGTGCGGGGCCTGGAGGTAGGCGTAGGCGAGTGCGGCCCGCGCCGACACGGCCACGCGCCGCACATCGAGCACGGGCTGCGCCTGCCGCGCGAACGCGCGCACCTGCGCGGCGCAGTCCACCGCATCGGCCGTGCCCGGCGCCAGATGAAGTCGCAGCAGCAGCATCCGTGTCCCCTGCCGGCTCAGTGGCCGATGCGCAGCGCCACCAGCAGCCGCGACACCATGTTGTAGGCGGCCACAGTGGCCGTCAGGTCCAGCAGGCGCTGGCCTTCGAAGTGCGCGCGCACGCGCTCGAACAGCGCGTCGGGCACTTCGATGTCGCGCGTCATGGCGTCGGCCAGTTCCAGCGCCACGCGTTCATCGGCGCTCATGGGCGCGTCCGCTGCCAGCGGCACCGTGCGCGTGGCGTCGATGGCGGCCTGCGTCACGCCGGCCTGCAGGGCATGCGGCACGTGCGCCTCGAACTCGTAGGGTGCGCGGTTGAGCACGGCCACGCGCAGGATCACCAGCTCGCGCACGCCGGGCGCAATGCTGTTGTGGTTGCGGATGGCAGACATCATCTGCTCCCAGCCGTGCGCCACGGGCGGGCTGTTGAGCAGCACCTGGTAGAGCGGCGACACGCGCCCGCGCGCGGCGGCGATGCGCGCTTCGTGCGCCGCGAGTTCGGGCCGCGTGCCGGGCGCGATCAGGGGAAGGCGTGTGGCGCTCATTCGGGTTTGATCTTCTTGGACTTGACGACCTGGGCCCACTTGGCCGAATCGGTCTTGAGCAGCTGGGCCAGCTCGGCCGGCGTGGACGGCGCGGGCTCGGCGCCCGAGCCCAGCAGGCGGTTCTTCACGGCCTCGTTCTCCAGCGTGCGGCGCACGGCGGTGGCCATGCGTTCGGCATCGGCAGCCGGCGTGCCTTTGGCCGCGAACAGCGCATACCAGTTGTCGGAATCGACGCCTGATATGCCCATTTCCTCGAACGTCTTCACATCGGGCAGCACGGGATGGCGCTTGGCCGCCGCGATGCCCACCGGCTTGAGCTTGCCGCCCTTGATGAAGCCGATCAGGCCCGGGATGTCGCCGAAGAAGCCGTTCACGTGGCCCGCGATCACGTCGTTGATGGCCGGTGCCGCGCCCTTGTAGGGCACGTGCAGCAGCGGCGCCCTGGTGGCGTCGGCCAGCAGTTCCATCGCCAGGTGCGGCACGCTGCCGGTGCCCGACGACGCCATGGTCAGCGGCGTGGACGACTTGCGGGCGGCGGCGATGAACTCGGCACCGTCGTTGTAGGGCGCGTTGGCCCCCACCACCAGCAGCTCGACGTTGCGAACCACCAGCGACACCGGCGTGAGGTCTTTCACCGGGTCGTAGGGCAGCTTCTCGTACAGCGCGGGGTTGATGGCCACGGCGCCCACGCTGGTCAGCCACAGCGTGTGGGCATCCGGCGCCGCGCGCGAGACGTATTCGGCAGCGATGGCGCCGTTGGCGCCGGCGCGGTTCTCCACGATCACCTGCCGGCCCAGTTCCTTGCCCAGTTGCTCGCCCAGCGCGCGCGCCACGAAGTCCACCGGGCCGCCCGGCGGAAACGCGACCACCAGCCGCGTGACGCGGTCCTGCGCGATGGCGCCGGCGGCACCCAGGGCCAGCGGTGCGGCCACCAGGGCCAGCATCGCGCGGCGGCGCCAGGCCGCGAACGGGGTGTTGTGGTTCGTTGTCATGCCGTGTCTCCTTCTTCAGTGTCGTCGTTGATGATCAGTCGCAGCGCGCAGACATGCCGCCATCCACCACCAGCTCGGTGCCGGTGACGAATCGGGCCTCGTCCGAGGCGAGATAGAGCGCGGCGGCGGCCGTGTCGCGGCCATCGCCCATGAAAGGCAGCGGAATGCGCGACTGGCGCTGCGCCAGCAACTGGCCCACGTCGCCGCCGGCGCGCTGGCCGGCCAGCCGCGTTTCCACCATCGGTGTGTGCAGCTGGCCCGGCACCACGGTGTTGACGCGGATGCGCTCGGCCGCGTACTGCACCGCGAGCACGCGCGAGAACTGGATCACGCCGGCCTTGGTCGCGGCATAGGCGATCTGCGCCGCGCCCGTCCAGCGCAGGCCCGAGGTGGAGGCGAGGTTGACGATGGCGCCGCCCTGTCCCTGCCGCAGCAGGTGCGGCAGCACGTGCTTGCAGGCCAGGAACACGCTTTTCAGGTTGAAGTCCACCTGCGCGTCCCAGACTTCTTCGCTCATCTCCACCGGGCCGCCCTTGGCCGAGCCGCCCACGTTGTTGACCAGGATGTCGATACGGCCGAAGCGCGCCACGCAGTCGGCCACGGCCGCGGCCACGCTGGCGCTGTCGGTTACGTCGCAGCGGCCCGTGGCGATCTGCCCACCGCCGCCCTGCGCCGTGGCGCGCGCCACGGTTTCCTGCAACCGGGCGGTGTCGAGATCGGCCGCGAACACGTTCGCGCCTTCCTGCACGAAGCGCGCCGCAATGGCGCGGCCGTTGCCCCAGCCCGGCCCGACCGAGCCCGCCCCCAGCACCAGCGCCACCTTGCCCGCCAGCCGGCGTGCACCGGCGGCCGGAAGCCGGTCGTCGTGGTTGTCGTCCTGCATCGCGCGTCCGTCAGTCCGCGAAGCGATAGAACGCCTGCGGGTTGTGCACCAGCACCTGCTCACGCACGCGGGCATCGGGCGCGATCTGCGCCAGCGCATCGACCAACCGCGCGTCGTCGGGGATGTGGTGGTGGTTGGGGTGCGGCCAGTCGCTGCCCCACAGGCAGCGGTCGGCGAACTCGTCCACCAGGATGCGCGCCAGTGCGATGCCGGGTGCGTAGTCGGGGCCGCCCGAGATGCGGTCGACACCGCTCACCTTGACGCGGAACAGCGGGTTGCGCAGCAGCGCGCGCAACGCCACGAAATCCTCGTGACCCTCGCCCAGGCGCGCGTCCACGCGCCCCATGTGATCGATGACGACGGGCACCGCGCTCTGCGCCAGCGGCGCGGCCAGGCCGTGCACGAGGCTGCTTTCGAAATGCACCTGCAGATGCAGGCCCAGTGGCGCCAGACGGCGCGTGAAGGCAACGATCTCGTCGGTGCCGCCGGCCGCCTGCAGATGCTTCATGAAGTTGAAGCGCACACCGCGAAAACCCACCGACGCCAGCCGCGCCAGTTCGTCGTCGCCCACCGACAGCGGCACCAGCGCCACGCCCAGGTAGTGCCCGCCGCCCGCGGCCATGGCCGCTTCTGTGGCCGAGTTGTCCAGCCC
>JAGOCV010000035.1 GCA_017998575.1 Burkholderiaceae bacterium | reverse complement strand
TGCCCACGCGCAGCCGCACGCGGTCGCCGCGCCGCACGTTGAGCGTGTCGATGGCGGGGAACACGCGGCTGTTGAAGGTCCAGATGTTGAAGTCGGTCATGGTGTTGATGCGCGGCGTGGCGCTGCCGGGCTCGACGTCGAACGACGACAGCAGGAAGCAGAAGTCGCGCTGCACGCGGTCGATGAGTGGGTGGCGCTGGCGTGGATGCGTGATCCACAAGCCCATCATCCCCATCGCCATCTGCACCATCTCGTCGGCGTGCGGGTGGTACATGAAGGTGCCGGGCCGGCGCGCGGTGAACTCGTACACGAAGGTCTTGCCCGGCGGGATGTGCGGCTGGGTGATGCCGCCCACGCCGTCCATGCCGTTGGGCAGGCGCTGGCCGTGCCAGTGCACGGTGGTGTGTTCGGGCAGGCGGTTGGTCACGAACAGGCGCACGCGGTCGCCTTCGACCACCTCGATGGTGGGGCCCGGGCTCTGGCCGTTGTAGCCCCACATGTTGACCTTGAAGCCCGGCGCCACCTCGCGCACCACGGGCTCGGCCACCAGGTGGAATTCCTTCACGCCGGCGTTCATGCGGAACGGCGCCGTCCAGCCGTTGAGCGTGACCACGGGGTCGTAGCCGGGGCCGGCCGTGGGGTGCAGCGGCGGCGCGGTGCCGGCCGATGTCTGCTGGGTGGGTTCAGGTAGCGCGGCCATCGCGGCGCGGCCCACGGTGCTGGCGGCCACGGCCGTGGCCGTGCCCAGTAGGGCGTTGTGGAAGAGTTGTCGGCGTTGCATGTTCAGTGCCCCGGTGCTGCGGCATCCGTGGCCGATGAAGTGGATGGAGACAGCAGAGCGAGCCCGCCGGGCGAGCTGCCCGAGAGCGCCTGGCGCAGGTCGGTGTCGGCCAGCCAGAAATCGCGCTGGGCTTCGATGGCACGCGTGACGGCGCGCGTGGTGGCGCGGGCTTCGGCCAGCACGTCCCACACGCTGGCCAACATGCCGTTGTAGCGCAGCAGCGTCTCGTCTTGGATCACCTGCTGCACGGCCACGCCCTGCATGTGCGCCTGCCGGGCGATGCTGTGCGTGGCGTCGCGCGCTGCCAGCGCCTCGCGCGCCTCGCTACGCGCGCGCACCGCCACGTCGCGCACGCGCGCGGCGCTCTGCAGGTACAGGCCCCGGGCGCGCGCGTTGCGGGCCTGGCCCCAGTCGAACAGCGGGATGGGCAGGCCCAGCTCCCAGCCGCGCTTGACCGACCTGTCGCCATTGGCTTCCCAACTGGTGTTGCGGCCGTAGCCGACCTCGACCGCATCGACGAAGCCGGTGGCGCGCGTGTAGCCCAGCGATTCGGCGACGAACCGCGATTCGAGCTGCGCAGCCCGCACGTCGAGCCGCTGTGCGATGGCCTGTGCCTCGGCGGCCGAAGCGTCGGCGGGCAACGCGGCGATGGGCGAGGTGCCGGGCGACACGTCGTTCGTCATCGCCTGCGGCACGGGCGCAAGGTGCGCGGGCAGAGCAAAGCTCTGCGCCGCCGAACCTTCGATCCCCATCAGGCGCACCAGTTGCTCGCGTTCGCGCAATGCCGCCTGCTGCGCACGCGCGAGCGCGATGCGCGCTTCGGCCAGCAGCGCTTCTTCGCGTGCGAGTTGCAGGCGGTTGAAGTTGCCGGCCTTCTGCATGCGGCGCGCCAGCTCGGTACCGGCCTCGGCGGCGTCGAGCGCATCGGCGGCCTGCGCGGCGACCTGCGCCGACGCCACCGCACGCACCCACGCGCGCCGCGTGTCGGCCGCGAGCGCGACCACGTCCTGTGCGGCGGCCAGCTTGGCCAGCTCCACCTGCTGCCCCTGCCAGCGCACGCGCCAGGGCAGGGTGACCAGGCCCAGCACGTCGAAGCTCAGCATGCGCTCGATCTCGCGCGTGCCGCCCTCGGTGAAGCGGCCCAGCGACAGGTGCGGATTGGGCAGGCGGCCGGCCTGCGCGCGCTCGGCGTCGCTCACGCCGAGCGCGGCCATCGACGATTGCAGGCGCGGGCTGTGCAACAGCGCGATGCGCACGGCGGCGTCGGCCGTCAGTGGCGCCGGGCCCGGCAGGCCGGCCGCGGTGGCGCGCGCCGCCGCGTCGTCACCGGCCGGTGGCAGCGCGATCTGGACGGAAGAAGAAGGCAGGCCGGTGCGCTCGCCCACCAGGGCGGTCACGTCGGTGCGAAGGGCCTCGGGGGATGAACTGGCGCAGCCGGCCAGCACGGCGAGGCTGGCGATGCCGGCGGCTTTGGCCAGCGCCGGCCAGGGCCTGGCGGCCCGATGAAAGGGGAACATGTCGATCTCCGGACAAGGACACAGCGCCCGTCAGCAAACGGCAGGCGCACCTCGGGTGTGGAGATCAGGAAATGGGTGGCTTGAAGCCTTGGTGCGGCTCGGCGCTGGCGAAGCGCGGCGCCGGCTGCAGCGGCGCAGCCTGGGGCAGCGCGAAGGGGCTGCCCGTGGCGGCATCATCGGTCATGGCGACCGAATGGCACACCTGGCAGAGCGTGCAGGTGCCGCAGTGCGACGTGTCGTGGGAGTCTTCCTGCGACGTTGCGTGGGAGGTGTGGTGCGACTCTGGCGCGTCAGGCGTCGCCTGCGCCATCAGGGTGGCGCTGCCGTGGCAGGGCGGTGGCTCGACAGCGGTGATCACGTGGGCATGGCCGGACGAGGCCTGTGCCGCTGCGTCGTGCCCGCCGCTGGCCGCAGCGTGATGCGCCGGCGCCATGCCCCGGGGCGTCGATGCATGCGCCGTCGCCGGATTCATCGCCATCTCCATCGCCATCGCCTGGCCCATCCAGCCGCGCGCCAGCAGCATCGCCATGACGACGAGCATCAGGGCGAGGCGCAAGGGGGTGGGCAGGGGGCGGAGCATGGAGTGGCAATGATACGGGCCGGCGGTGGGAGTGCGGGCGAAGGGCCGGAGTTCCCGTTCAGGTGGTCCCGCTCACGTGCCCATGTAGCGGCCGGGCCGGTGGTTGATCGCCAGCACCAGGTTCATCGCCACCGCGCCGGCCACCGACCACGCCACGCGCGCGGGCTCCATCACCAGCAGCGCCGACAGCACGATGACGCAATCCACGCCCATCTGCACCGCGCCCGCGCGCCAGCCGAAGCGCTCCTGCAGCCACAGCACCAGGATGCCAAGCCCGCCCAGGCTGCAGCGGTGGCGGAACAGCACGAGGAAGCCCGTGCCCGTGATCGTGCCGCCGGCCACGGCGGCGTACAGCGGATCGAGCGCGGCGAAGCGCACCACGTGCGGCTCCAGCGACGTGAGCAGCGACAGCAGCGCCACCGCGCAGAAGGTCTTGACGGTGAATGCCGGACCCATGCGCTGCCACGCGAGCCAGTAGAACGGCAGGTTGATCACGAAGAACGCCGCGCCGAAGGGCACCTGCAAGCCGTAGTGCGCCAGGAACGCGAGCCCGGCCGTGCCGCCGGTGAGCAACCCGGCCGCACGGTAGAACGCCACGCCGACCGAGATCAGCAGCACGCCCGTGACGAGGGCGAGGGCGTCTTCGGTGTGGGTGTGGGCGGTGCTGCGCGGTGGGGTGGCGTCGGCGGGATCAGGCATGAAGCGATTGCAGCACACGGTGTGCCAACTGGCTTGAGGCGAATCAAGCGGAGGTTGCGTTTACGTTGCGCTCGAGGTTGCACCCGGACCGGATCGCCAGGGGCGCCTTGCGCCGCTCGTGTCCCCCGGCCTTCGGCCTCCTCCTTGACCTCGCTTTGCAAGGCACCCCTGCCGCTCCGGTCCTTCACAGCGTGTCGCTCGGGGATGGTCGAGGGACGCGGATGCCGCAAGGACATGGGGTGGCCGTCGCAGCGAAGTCAAGGAGGAGGAACGGCGCAGCCGTTCCGGGGGACATGAGCGGAGGCGGCCACCCCATGTCCTTGCTCCACACCAACGACGTCACCGCGTCACATCCGCCTTCAACAACCGCAACCCGTTCCCCACCACCAGCAGGCTCGCCCCCATGTCCGCGAACACCGCCATCCACATGGTGGCTTCGCCGAACAGCGCCATGACGAAGAACACCACCTTGATGCCGAGCGCCAGCGAGATGTTCTGCCACAGCACCGCATGCGTGCGGCGCGAGAGGCGCACGGTTTCGGGCAGGCGGCGCAGGTCGTCGTTCATGACCACCACGTCGGCCGATTCCATCGCGATGTCGGTTCCGGCGCCGCCCATGGCGAAGCCGAGGTCAGCGGCGGCGAGGGCGGGTGCATCGTTGATGCCGTCGCCGGTCATGGCGGTGGGTCCGTGGCGCTGCTGCAGTCCGGCCAGCACGCGCTGCTTGTCTTCGGGCAGCAGGTTGCCCTGCGCTTCGTCGATGCCGGCGGCGCGCGCCACGGCCTGCGCGGTGGCGGTGTTGTCGCCCGAGAGCATGACGGGCACGATGCCCATGGCCTTGAGTTCTTCCACCGCCTGGCGCGAGGTGGGCCGCAGCGTGTCGGCCACGGCGAACACGGCGGCCACGCCCTGCGGGCCGGCCAGCAGCGTGACGGTGCGGCCCTCGGCTTCATGGGTGGCGAGCGTGGCCTCCAGTTCAGGGCTGCACAGAGCGCGTTCTTCGATGAGGCGGTGGTTGCCCAGCAGCCATTCGCTTGCGTCGATGCGGCCCGCGCTGCCGCGGCCGGCCAGGGCCTGGAAGTCCTGTACGTCGGCGAGTGCCGCCGTGGCCTCGGCTTCGTCGGCCAGGCCCTGCGCGATGGCGCGCGAGACCGGGTGGTCGGAGCGCGCGGCCAGGCTGGCGGCGGCATGGCGGGCCTGCGCTGCGTCGGCGCCGGCCCAGGCCTGCCAAGTGACGAGCTTCGGCTGGCCTTGCGTGAGCGTGCCGGTCTTGTCCAGCGCCACGGCGCGCAGCTTGCGTGCCGATTCGAGGAAGGTGCCGCCCTTGATGAGGATGCCGCGCCGCGCGGCGGCCGTGAGGCCGCTGACCACGGTGACGGGCGTGCTGATGACCAGCGCGCAGGGGCAGGCGATCACGAGCAGCACCAGGGCCTTGTAGATCGCATCGAGCCATGTCCAGCCCGCCACGAACGGGCCGAGCACGGCCACCGCGAGCGCGATGGCGAACACGGCCGGCGTGTAGACGGCCGCGAAGCGGTCGACGAAGCGCTGCGTGGGCGCGCGCGTGGCCTGGGCCTGCTCGACGGCCGCGATGATGCGCGCCAGCGTGCTCTGGCCGGCGACGGCGGTGGTGCGCACCAGTAGCTCGCCGGTCTCGCTGATGGTGCCGGCGAACACCGGGTCACCCGCCGCCTTGTCGACGGGGATGCTCTCGCCCGTGACCGGTGCCTGGTTGACCGCGCTGGTGCCGCGCGCCACTTCGCCATCGAGCGGAATGCGCCCGCCGGGCCGCACACGCACCAGCGCGCCGGGTTGCACGTCGGCCACGGGCAGCGCGGTCCAGGTGCCATCGGCGCCTTGCACGTCGGCGGTGTCGGGCGACAGGGCCATCAGGCCGGCGATGGCGCCGCGTGCGCGGTCGGCAGCCTTGTCTTCGATGAGTTCGGCGATGGCGTAGAGCGCCATCACCATCGCGGCCTCGGGCCACTGGCCGATGAGGAAGGCGCCGGTCACGGCCACGGTCATCAGCGCGTTGATGTCGAGCCGGCCGCGCGCCAGCGACGTGAGGCCGCTGCGGTAGATGTCCAGGCCCGCGAGCACGATGGCCACGGCCGCCAGCGCCATGCCGGCCACGTGCCAGACCTGCGTGTCGGGCGCGAAGAAGTGGAACAGCTCGGCCGCCACGGCCACGGCCAGCGCGGCGATCAGGCGCGGCCACCCGGGCAGGTTCGAATGGTCGTGCAGGTGGCCGGAGCCGCCTGCTTCGCCATGGTCATGGTCGTGATCGTGGGCGGGTGCGTGGTCGTGCCCCCTGGCGGGACGGGCGGCGGGCTCGGGGGGGCAGCAGTGCTTCGACATCGTTCAGCATCCTTGGGCGAGAGGGCCCGGGTTCGTGGGGGCCAGCGCAGCCAGGGCTCGCGCGATCCAGGCTTCGACCGCCGGCTGCGGCGGCATCGGTCTCCGCGCCGGCACCGTGGCCCGGCCGGTGTTACCGGCCGGCAACCGGCGCAGCAGATGGCCCGGCACCACCAGGGCCAGGCGCAAGAGCTGGCCTGCGGCTTCGCGCCAGTCGGCTTGTTCCAGCGCATGGCACAGCATCAGCAGGTGCGAGCGTGTGTGCAGGCCGATCAGCGGCTGGCCGACGACGTGCGCGGCTTCCAGCGTGAGCCAGCGCTCGCCCGCGGGCAGCGCGGCGCCCTCGTCGAACGCGACCACGAGCCACGCGAAGACGCGGCGACGCTCGGCGGCCGGCAGTGGCGAGACCAGGCTGGCCGGCTGCGGCGGGGCTGCAGCCGGGCTCGTGGCAATGAAGGCAGCAGGGGTGAGAGGCGGGGTGGACATGGCGTCTCCAGGTGCGATGGCATGATTGGAAACCCTCAAGTCACTTCAAGGTCAAGTCATGCCCGCGCCAAGCCCCCACTACCGCATCGGAGAAGCCGCGCAACACTCTGGCGTGAGCGTGGCCAACATCCGCTACTACGAGAAGCAGGGCCTGCTGCCCGCCGCCGGCCGCGGCGACAACAGCTACCGCAGCTATGGCGAGGCCGACCTGCACCGGTTGCGCTTCATCCGCATGTGCCGCGCGATGGACATGTCGCTCGAAGAGGTGCGCACGCTGCTCGCACTGGACCTCGCGCGCGAGGACGACTGCGCCGCCGCGCGCGCCACGCTCGACGGCCACCTGGGCCACGTGCGCGAGCGGCTGGCCGAGTTGCGTGCGCTGGAGCGCGACCTCAAGCTGCTGCGCGCGCGCTGCGATGGCCACGACGCCGGCCACTGCGCGATCATCGAGGCGCTCCATCAGATGGCCGAGCAGCCCGACGCCCGCACGCCGCGCGCATCGACCAGCCACGTCTGAGCCGCAACGCGGCGCGCGCTGTACCCATGCCGCGATGGGCACAGCATTTGCCGCGCAGCGTGCGCCTGTGGCTGTTGCATGGCGCTTGCGCGCCCTAGCATTCATCCGACGATGCCCGCTGGGGGCGTCGCACGGAGAACCCCATGACCGCCGCCCGCTATCCGGTGCCCGATTCCGCCGCAACCCTTGCCCAGGCCTGGCCGCGTTCGCGTCCCACTGCGCGGACACTGCTGCGTGGTTTCGTGATCGCCCTGCGCACGCTGCTGCGCGAAGGCGCGCGCCGGCGCCGCCATGCGGCCGACCTGCGCCAGTTGCACGCGATGAGCGACCACGAGCTGCGCGACCTGGGCCTGGCGCGCTGCGACCTGCCGGCGCTGCGGCGCGACCCCGTCCTGGGCGATGATTGGCGATCGTGGCACCGCCTGCCGGGCGGGCCGCTTTGAGGCTCCTGCTCTCCGCCCTTCACGACGAGGCTCCCCGTGCTGCTCGCAGACCTGCGGCTCGACCGCGCATCCGATATCCCGCTGGTCGATCAGGCCGAAACCCAGGTGCGCTCGCTCCTCGCCTCCGGGCGCTTGCCGGCAGGCACCCGACTGCCGTCGATCCGCGCGTTGTCGGCGCGGCTGGGCGTGAGCATCAACACCGTGGTCACGCTGTATGACCGGCTGGCGGCGCAGGCGCTGATCGAATCGCGCGGCACCGTCGGCTTCTCGGTGGCGGCGCGCACGCAGGCCGCCACGCCGCAGGCGGCGATCGACGCGGGCGAGGAACAGGACGCGCTCTGGCTCGCGCAGCAGGCGCACAACCTGCATGCGGCGGCCTTGCCCGCCAGCGGCGGCGCGCTGCCGCCCGCGTGGCTGGCCGACGCCGTGCCGGCCTCGCTGGTGCAGCGGGCCATCGCGCGCAGCGCGCACGGCATGGCGTCGCGCTGTCCGCCGCAGGGCCTGCCCGAGTTGCGCGAGCGCTTGGCGCTGCTCATGCAGGGCCAGGGTCTGCCGGTGACGGCCGGGCAGGTGATGACGACCTGGGGCGGCGCGCACGCCATCGACCTGATCTGCCGCGCCTTCCTCCAGCCGGGCGATGCGGTGCTGGTCGAAGACCCGGGCTACTTCCTGCTGTTCTCGCGGCTGCGCGAGGCGCAGGTGCGCATGATCCCGATCCGCCGCCATCCCGAGGGCGTCGATCTTGAGCAGGTCGAAGCCGCCTGCCGCGAGCAGCGCCCCAAGCTCATGTTCGTGCAGTCCGTCATCCACAACCCCACGGGCTGGGGCAGCAGCGCCGCCAACCTGCACCGGCTGCTGGGCATCGCCGACCGGCACGGCATGCTGGTCGCCGAGGACGACGTGCACGGCCACTTCCATGCCGGGCACGCGGCGCGGCTGGCGTCGCTGTCGGCGTTGCAGGGCGTGCTGTATTTCTCCAGTCTCTCGAAGGTCCTCAGCCCGGCGCTGCGCATCGGCTACCTGGCGGCCGAGCCGAAGCACCTGAAGCTGCTCCTGCGCCAGAAGATCGTCTCGCTGCTCACCACCGCAGCGCTCAACGAGCTCGTGCTGGCCGAGCTGCTGGCCAACGGTCGCGTGCGCAAGCACATCGACCGCCTGCAGCAGCGGCTGCAGACGGCCCGGGGCGTCACCACCCGCGCCCTTGAATCGGCCGGCCTCCAGTTCGAGCCGGGCGGCAGCGGCCTCTTCCTCTGGGGCTGCCTGCCTGCGGGCATCGACGCCGCCGCGCTGGTGCGCGATGCCTACCAGGACGGCTTCCTGCTCTCGCGCGGTGGCGCGTTCACGGTGGCCGACGCGGCCGACGATCCGCACATCCGCTTCAACGTGGTGTTCGGGCAGGACACGCGTCTGCATGCCTGGCTGGGCCATCGCCTGCGCGCGACAGCATCCGCGGGCGGCACGGTGGTGCCGCTGGCGCGCCGCGGCTGAGGCTGCCTCAGGCCCCCACGTCGCGCAGCAGCCCCCACGCCAGCCACGCCATCAACATCGCCACCAGCGCGTCAAGCACGCGCCAGGCCATGGGCCGCGCGAACACCGGCCGCAGCAGCCGCGCGCCCCAGCCCAGCGCCGCGAACCACAGCGTGCTCGCCAGCACCGCGCCCAGCAGGAACCACGGCCGCGCGCCCGGTAGCTGCTGCGCGCCCACGATGCCTACCAGCACCACAGTGTCCAGATACACGTGCGGATTGAGCAGGCTCACGGCCAGCACCTGGCCCACCACGCGCATCACGGACTGCGGCGCACCTTCGTCGCCAGAACGCAGGACTTCGGGACGTCCGGCACGGCGCAGGGCCTGCACGGCATAGAACAGCAGCACGCAGGCGCCGGCCACAGCCAGTGCATCCAGCGCACGCGGATGCCGTGCCAGCGCCGCGCCGATGCCGCCCACGCCGGCCGTCATCAACGACAGCTCCAGAAGCGAACAGGTGGCCACCACCGCGCCCACATGCTCGCGCCGCAGGCCCTGGCGCAGCACGAAGACGTTCTGCGCGCCGATGGCGGCGATCAGCGACAGGCTGAGCGTGAAGCCGGTGGTCAGTGGCGTGAAGGCGAAGCCGGTGGAATCCATGGCAGCGAGTATGTCGGGCGCCTCTGCAGGCGGCGAGTCAGAATTGCTTCATCGACAACAGCCACTCTTCATCGCGGCCATGCTGGAAACTTCATTGATCGCCACCGTCGCGGCCGTCGTGCGCGAGGGCAGCTTCGATCGCGCCGCGCGGGCGTTGCACGTCACACCCTCGGCCGTCTCGCAGCGCGTGCGACTGCTGGAAGAGCGCCTGGGCACGGTGCTGGTGGTGCGCGGCCAACCCTGCACGCCCACGCGCGCGGGTGCGCGCCTGTGCCGCCATGCCGAAACCGTGCTGCTGCTGGAAGACGCCCTGCGCCGCGAGCTGCCCGCCCTGCAGCCCGCCACGCCTGCGGCCGGGCCGGCCACCTTGCGCATTGCCATCAACGCCGACAGCGTGGCGACGTGGTTCATGCCGGCCATGCAGGCGTTCACGGCGGGCGAAGCCGGCACGCTGCTCGACATCGCCATCGACGACCAGGACCGCACGCGCGACTGGCTGCAACGCGGGCAGGTGTTGGCGGCGGCGAGTTCGGTGGCCAAGCCGGTGCAGGGCTGCCGCAGCCGGCGGTTGGGCGTTTTGCGCTACTGCGCCACGGCCACGCCTGCTTTCGCGGCGCGCTGGTTCGAGCAGGGCGTGACGGCGCGCGCGCTGGCAGGGGCTCCAGCGCTGGTGTTCGACCGCAACGACCGCCTGCAGGAGCAGTGGGTGCGGCGCCAGGTGCGGCGCGACGTGGCGTTGTCCGAGCATCGCCTGCCGTCGCCCGCAGCCTTCGTCGAGGCCACGCTGATGGGCATCGGCTGGGGCATGAATCCGCTGGCGCTGGTGCGCGATCACCTGGCCGCAGGCCGGCTGGTGGAGCTGGTGCCGGGCCGGCCACTCGACGTGCCGCTGTACTGGCACAGCGCGCGCTTGCCGCTGCCCGAGCTGGACCGGCTCACGCGCGAGGTGGCGCGTGCGGCCGCGCGCGTGCTGTCGTCCTGAAGGGGTCGAACGCGCTCAGCCTGCGCCGGACGCCGCCAGCCGCGCATCGGCCTTGTCGGCCCACACCACCAGGTTGTCCAGCAGCCCGTCGCGGCTGAACGAGCAGCTTTCCTCGGCGAACAACGCGCTCGATTCGAGGCGGTCGAGCAGGTCGTGCAGCACCCTGGAGAACTGCGGCGGCAGCGCGCCGCACAGAGCATCGCCATCCTGCCGCAGGACCGGGGCGATGCGGTGCACGTCGGCATCGGTGGGGCGCAGCGATTCGATGTGCTGCCGCACGCGGCCGAGCAGGACGGGCGCGTCCATGCTCAGGCCGGCTCCATTCCCTGGCGGCGCTTGGCGTCGCTGGCGGCGGGCGAGGCCAGGTAGGCCAGCAGCGCGCGCACGGCGTCGGGCTGTTGCGACGTGGCGGCCACGCCGCCCGAGAAGGTGGTGACGATGGCGATGTCGGCCGGCAGATTGCCCGCCAGCGTGATGCCCGGCAGGTTGATGAGTTCGGAGAGTTGCTGGAAGCCCAGCTCGACCTCGCCTTTGGCCACCAGCGAGCCGACCGGAATACCCGGCGGCGGCGTGACGATGCGTTCGCGGATCTCGTCCATCACGCCCCAGCGCTCGAACAGCTTTGCCAGCGCCACGCCGCTGGGGCCGGTGGAATAGCTCAGCGTGCGCGCGGCCAGCACGGCGCGGCGAACGGCGTCTTCCGAGCCCAGGTCGGGCACCGGCGCGCCGGCCTTCACGGCCACGGCGACGGGCGAGTTCACCAGGTCGGTGCGGCCGGCCACCTTGCCGGCGGCGATCAGCTTGTCGAGTGCGTCGGAGCCGAGGATGACGCCGTCGAACGGCTCGTCGGCCTGTACGCGCTTGGCGGCATCGACGCCGCCCACGGATTCGAGGCGCACCTGCGCGCCCGAGGTCTTCTGGTAATCGGCGATCAGGTCCGTGAGGACCTGGCGGGTCGCCATCGAGGAGATGATGTGCAGTGCGGAGGACATGGCCGGATTGTCGCAGCGCGGCGGCCCCGCGCCCGCGACGCGCTCAGGGCCAGGCGCGCGGCAGCGGCTGGCCGCGCGCCTGCAGCACCGCGCGCAGCCGGTCGGGATAGTCGGTGATGAGGCCGTCCACGCCCCAGTCGATCAGGCGCTGCATGTCGGCCGGCTCGTTCACCGTCCACGGGATCACCCGCAGGCCCAGGGCCTGCGCCTCTTTCACCAGCGGCGCCTGCAGCGCCTGGAAGTTGGGCGACCACACCGCGCCGCCCGCGGCCTTCACCATGGCGGGCACGCCGGGATAGTCGCGCCAGAGCATGCCGCCGTTCCAGGCCGCATCGCGCGTGTTGTCGTTGCGCGCGTTCTGGATGGAGAGGAACGACAGCGCGAACTCCGGCGCGGCCTGGCGCACGAGCTTGAGGATGCCCCAGTCGAAGCTCTGGATCGTGACGCGCGCGGGCGCAACGCCCGCTTGCCGGATCACGCCCGCCACGGCTTCGACGAACACCTTGGGCGGCGCGGTGCCGGCGGGCTGCGCGGGGTTGGTCTTGAGTTCGATGTTGAAACGCACGTCGGCCGCGCCCACGCGCTGCACCAGCGCGAACAGATCGGCCAGCGTGGGGATGCGCTCGCCGTCGCGCGGCTGCTGGCCCGCGAAGGTGGCGGCGTAGGGCGAAGCCGGGTCGATGCGGCCGACGTCGTAGTGGTTGAGCTGCGCGCGCGTGAGGTCGCTGATGCGCGGACCCGTGCCGCGCAACCACTGGCCCGTGGCATCGCGCGTGAGCGCGGGGTTGAGCGCCGGGTCGTGCGAGATCACCGGCACGCCATCGGCCGTGACGCCCACGTCCAGCTCCAGCGTGGTCACGCCGATGGCCAGCGCGCGTTCGAACCCGGCCAGCGTGTTCTCGGGCGCCAGGCCGCGCGCGCCGCGGTGGCCCTGCAGGTCGAAGGCGGACGAGGCGACCGGCAGTGCCAGGAGCAGCAGGGCGAGGGCGGTGCCGCGCGGCCATGTGCGCAGCCATTGGCCGGGATCGGGGAAAGTCATGGCCGGATTGTGCAAGCTTCGCGTGACCGTTGGCGGTTTCGCATGCCATCGCCTGGCCGCAGTGCAGATGCGCACGATGGGACTTTCAACTTTCAACGTTACTTGCGATGGCCAACTTCACCACGGTCGGAAATCCCACGCCTGTCATCAACCTGCGTCCCCAATGGACTAAGCACCCCAGCGAGCCTGGGCCGGATACACCGCCGCCGGTCAGCACCGCTGCATGGGCGTCGGACGTGCGAGCGACGACACATTGGCAACAAGATCCACCGATATTTGAAGCGCCCCCTCCTGGGGCGAGGCCTGAAACGATGCTGAGGCGCTTTCTTTCAGACCTGAAAAACGCCACTGCCGAAGGCATAGCCGATCGCCTGTCGGCGCTTGCAGCGAGCAATTTATCCGAAGACGTCCGACTCCGTCAGGACATGCGCGAGGACTTCGTCGCCCAGCATCCTGAGTTCGGTTCGTTGGACTTGGAGTTTGGCTACGTGGATCCCCTGACGAACAACGTCCACGTTCGAATCGCTGGGCAGGATCTCATGCTCGTGGGCAATCGCCATCTCGACGGTGCGGGGAACGCGCGGAATTTCGCGCAGCTGCTGATTGATCCCTCGCTGCGCGAAATGCTGCTGCCGCCGCCGCCCCAGCCGGTGGCTGGAGCGGCGGGCAGGACTTCTTCAAGCCATCCCGTTCTCACCGGGGCGACGCGGGGCGGTGGCATCTCCGAATCATTCAAGAACTTGAGCAGCGATCAGATTCTGGATGCGTTCGGCAGGCTTGGCGCCGACCGCTCGGAGGCGGCCCAACAGCACCAGCACCAGCTGCGCGAGAACTTGCTAAAGCAGCATCCGGCCTTTGCCGACGTGCAAGGCTGGCAGTTCGGCTTCGTCAAGGAGGATGGGGGCCGGCACGACGTTCATGCGTGCGTGGACGGCCGCGCAATGATGCTGCGGGGGCAGGACGGCGTCAGCGCTGAAGAGAATGCGAAAGACTTCGCCAGGCTGCTGCGTGATCCCGAGGTCAGGCACGCGCTGGGGCTGAAGCCGCTGGAGACGCATGCGGTGGCGCCGCACGATGCGGGCGAGTCGCAGAAGAATCCCGCGACAGATCAGTCGGCAGCGTCAGGGGGCGTGAGCCGGACCGATGGGGCGCAGGGGGATCCGAAGGTCGGTAAACGCCAGATCGAGCCGGCGGATGAAGAAGAGGGGGGCGACGTGAACCAGGCCAATGCGGCATTGCCTCAAGTGCCAACAGTCGCAAAGGGCTTGACAGAGCAGTTAGAGGACGAAGCAGCCAAGGAAGAATCACAAGTCAACCCGCCGTCCTCGCAGGCTCCCGTCAATCTCCAAGCGACGAAAGGAACTGCCTGAGCTCAGGCGTCTGCGGGTTGCCGAACACCTCCGCCGGCGGCCCCATCTCGTGCACGCGGCCCTGGTGCATGAAGATCACGCGGTCGGACACCTTGCGCGCGAAGTTCATCTCGTGCGTGACCATGAGCAGCGTCATGCCTTCGTCGGCCAGGGCCTCGACCACGCGCAGCACCTCGCCCACCAGCTCGGGGTCGAGCGCGCTGGTGATCTCATCGCACAGCAGCACGGCCGGCTCCATGGCCAGAGCGCGCGCGATGGCCACGCGCTGCTGCTGGCCGCCCGAGAGCTGGTCGGGCATGGCGTCGAACTTCTCGGCCAGTCCCACGCGCAGCAGCAGCTTGCGGGCCTGCTCGGCCGCGTCGACCTTGTCCTTCTTCCTGACCAGCGTGGGCGCCAGCATGATGTTGCGGCCCACCGAGAGGTGCGGGAACAGGTTGAAGCTCTGGAAGATCATGCCCACACGCTGGCGCAACTCGCGCATGGCCATGGGACTGTCGTGCAGTAGCGGCTTGCCGTCGACGGTGAGCGCGCCGTCCTGAAATTCCTCCAGACCGTTGATGCAACGCAGCAGCGTGCTCTTGCCCGAGCCGCTCTTGCCGATGATGGCGATCACCTCGCCCGGCGCGACCTTCAGGTCGATGCCCTTGAGCACTTCGTTGTCGCCGAACGACTTGCGCAGCGCCGTGATGTTGACGATCGGGGAACCTGCGTTCGCGGCGTGCGTCCCGGCGGCGGGCAGGGCGTCCGTCGATGGGATTGTGTTAACGGCGGATGACATTGACTTTCCTCTCGAGGAACCTGGCGTAGAGGCTGATGGGATAGCACAGCGCGAAGTACATCAGCGCCACGCAGGCGAACACGGTGAACGGCTGGTAGGTGACGTTGGAGATCATGTTGCCGGCGCGCGTGAGCTCGACGAAGCCCACCACCGACGCGAGCGCCGTGCCCTTGATCACCTGCACCAGGAAGCCCACGGTGGGCGGGATGGCGATGCGCACGGCCTGCGGCAGCACCACGTGGCGCAGCTGTTCGCCGAACGACAGTGCCAGGCTCTGCGCGGCCTCCCACTGGCCCTTGGGGATGGCCGCCACGCAGCCGCGCCAGATCTCGGTGAGGAAGGCGCTGGTGTAGAGCGTGAGGGCGAGCGATACCGACACCCACACCGACACCTTGATGCCCAGCAGCCCGAGCCCGAAGTACGACAGGAACAGCTGCATCAGCAGCGGCGTGCCCTGGAACAGCTGCACGTAGCCACCGATCAGCCGGTCGGCCGAGGGCTTGCGCGACAGGCGTGCAATGAGCAATGCCGCGCCCACCAGGCCGCCGCCCACGAAGGCGATCAGCGACAGCACCACCGTCCAGCGCGCGGCCAGGATCAGGTTGCGGAAGATGTCCCAGAAAGTGAAATCAACCATGGCGTGGCTCCTTCACTTGCCGAAGACGAAACGCGGGCCGGCCCACTGCAGCAGCCGGCGCAGGCCGATGGCCAGCAGCAGGTAGATGGCGGTGGCGACGATGTAGGCCTCGAAGGTGCGGAAGTTGCGCGCCTGGATCACGTTGGCCGAGTAGCTCAGCTCCTCGGTGGAGATCTGGCCGCACACGGCCGAGCCCAGCATCACGATGATGATCTGGCTCACCATGGCCGGCCACACGCGCTTGAGCGAGGGCGGCAGCACCACGCGGGTGAACACCTGCACGCGGCCGAGCGCGAGGCTTTGCGCGGCCTCGATCTGGCCACGCGGCGTGGCCTCGATGCCGGCGCGGATGATCTCGGTGGCATACGCACCCAGGTTGAGCACCATCGCGATGATCGACGCCATCTCGGGGCTGAGCTTCACGCCCAGCGACGGCAGGCCGAAGAAGATGAAGAACAGCTGCACGATGAACGGCGTGTTGCGGATCAGCTCCACATAGGCGCCCACGATGGCGCGCAGCCACAGCGGGCCGCTCACGCGCGACCAGGCGCACGCGATGCCCACGGCCAGCCCCAGCGCCATGGAGATGGCCGTCAGGCCCAGCGTCCACAGCACGCCGCGCAGCAGGAAGGGCCATTCGCCCAGCACTGCGCCGAAATCGAGTTCGATGCCCAAACCTGTCCTCCCTCGTGACCCTTGCGATCCCGCACGCATCGGTGCCGGGCGCAAGGCGCCCGATGCCGATGCCCGGCGTTGGACTTACTCCGTCAGCGGCAGCTCGCCCGCCGGACGGCCGAGCCACTTCTGCGACATCTTGTCGATCGTGCCGTCCTTGCGGGCGGCCAGGATGATCTCGTTGACCTTGCTGCGCAGCGCGTCCTCGCCCTTGGCCACGCCGATGAAGTTGGGGCTGTCCTTGATCAGCAGCTTGAACTCGGCACCCAGTTGCGGGTTCTTCTGCGCCATCAGGCCGGCGTTGGACACGCTGGTGGCCAGCAACTGGGCCTGCCCGGCCACGAAAGCGGCGGTGGTGGCGGCCTGGTCTTCGTAGCGCTTGAAGTCCATGGTGGGCGGGCCGACCTTGACCAGCTCCTGCTCTTCCATCGCGCCCTTGGCGACGGCGATGGTCTTGCCGCCCAGGTCGGCGAAGCTCTTGATGCTCATGCTCTTGGGCCCGTACACGCCCTGGAAGAATGGGGCATAGGCGTGCGTGAAGTCGATCACCTTCAGGCGCTCGGCGTTCTTGCCCAGCGTGGAGATCACCAGATCGACCTGCTTTGTCTGCACGTAGGGGATGCGGTTGGCGCTGATCACCGGCACGGCCTGCAGCTTCACGCCCATCTTCTCGGCGATCAGCTCGGCCATGGCGACGTCCAGGCCCTGCGGCTTGAGGTCGATGCCGACGAAGCCGTAAGGCGGGTAGTCCGTCGGCACGCCGATGCGGATCGTCTTCGACTTCATGATGTTGTCCAGCGCGGCCTGGGCGTGGGCGACGGCGGTGCCGCCCAGCAGCAGGCAGGCGGCGAGGGTGGCGGTGAGGCGGCAGCGGGAGGTCATCGTCATAGCAAGGCTCCTAGGTAGGTGGAAGAGTCGTCGCCCGGACCCGCAGAGGCCAGGCCTTTGCGCGCCGTGCGGCGGGATGGGGACGGGGAATGCAACTCGCGTGCCGCGCCGGGCGCACGGGCCGGTGCCTTGTCCACCGGCTCCAGCGCGCCGCGCAGCAGATCGAGCGGATCGGTGGTGGCGGGCAGGCGCAGGTGCCCCTGCACCGTGCCGATGTGTTCGGCCATCAGCGCCTCGGCCCCGGCCAGGTCACCGGCTTCGAGCGCGGCGACGATGCGCACATGGTCCGCGCACGACTGCGCGGCATCGTGCGACGACTGGTAGAGCATCGCGATCAGCGTGGTGCGCGCGGTGAAGTCGCGCAGCGTGTCGGCCAGCAGGCTGTTGCCCAGGCATTCGGCCAGGCACACATGGAAGTCACCGAGCAGGAAGCTGCGCGCGCCCACGTCGGTGCCGGCCACGGCGGCCTTCTCGCGCGCCAGGTGTGACTTCAGCGCCTTCAACGCGGGCTTGTCGAGCCGTTTCATGCCGCGGATGAGCCCCAGCTCGATCACGCGGCGCGCTTCGAACGCCTCGCGCGCCTCGTCCTGCGACGGCTCGATGAGATACCAGCCGCGCCGCGCGCTCACGGTGACGATGCCGCGCGCGGCCAGCCGTGTGAGCGCCTCGCGCACGATGGTGCGGCTGCAGTCGAACAGCAGCGCCAGTTGCTGCTCGCCCAGCCGGGTGCCGGGCGGCAGCTTCTGGGCCATCACCGCTTCGATGATGCGGTCGCTGATGTCGGTGGACGAGATCGCCATGGCGCTCTGATGAGCAACAGACGTGCCAACTGGTATGCAAGATTGGTGCACCCGCTTGGTTCGCCAGCCGGTGGGTGGCTGCGCCGCACCGGTGCAGGCGCCGGTGCGGCGCACCGGAAGACACCGCAATGAAGCGCGGGTGGTGTCAATCCCGACGGACCGGCGGCCCGGGCGCTGCCGTGGGTATATTCACAGGCTGACTGAGAGAGACCCGGAAATGTTCGAGCAGGCCTTCAAAAACATCGACGACATCCTGCACAAGGACGCAGGCTGCACCAGTGAGCTGGACTACACCGAGCAAAGCTCGTGGCTGCTGTTCCTGAAGTACCTGGACGCGCTGGAGCGGGACAAGGCCACCGAAGCCGCCCTGGAGGGCAAGAAGTACAGCTTCATCCTCGACGCGCCCTACCGCTGGGAAAGCTGGGCCGCACCCAAGACCGCCGACGGCAAACCGGATCACAACAACGCCATGACCGGCGACGACCTACGCAAGTTCGTCAACGACAAGCTTTTCCCGTACCTGCAGGGCTTCAAGGTCAAGGCCAGCGGGCCGAACACGATCGAATACAAGATCGGCGAAATTTTCGGCGAGATCAAGAACCGCATCCAGAGCGGCTACAACCTGCGCGAGGTGGCCGAGATCGTCGACAGCCTGCGCTTCGGCTCGCAGATGGAAAAGCATGAGCTATCCCATCTGTACGAAGCCAAGATCAAGAACATGGGCAATGCCGGGCGCAACGGCGGTGAGTACTACACGCCCCGGCCGCTCATCCGCGCCATGGTGCAAGTGGTAGCCCCGAAGATCGGCGAACGCATCTACGACGGTGCCGTTGGCTCGGCCGGCTTTTTGTGCGAAGCCTTCGACTACCTGAGCAGCCAACCCGGCCTGACCACCAGCGACCACAAGGCGCTGCAGACGCGCACCTTCTACGGCAAGGAAAAGAAGAGCCTGGCCTACGTGATCGCGATCATGAACATGATCCTGCACGGCATCGAGGCGCCCAACATCGTGCACACCAACACGCTGACCGAGAACATCAGCGACATCCAGGACAAGGACCGCTACGACATCGTGCTGGCCAATCCGCCCTTCGGTGGCAAAGAGCGCAAGGAAGTTCAGCAGAACTTCCCGATCAAGACGGGCGAGACGGCCTTCCTGTTCCTCCAGCACTTCATCAAGAGCCTCAAGGCGGGTGGCCGCGCGGCCATCGTGATCAAGAACACGTTCCTGAGCAACACCGACAACGCGAGCGTGAGCATCCGGAAGCTGCTCCTGGAGAGCTGCAATCTGCACACGGTGCTGGATATGCCGAGTGGTACGTTTCAGGGCGCAGGGGTGAAGACGGTGGTGCTGTTCTTTGAGAAAGGTGCGCCGACAAAAAAGGTCTGGTATTACCAGCTTGATCCAGGCCGTAATATGGGGAAGACGAATCCGCTGAATGATGCGGATTTGGTGGATTTCGTGGAGCTACAGAAATCTTTTGCTGCATCGTCGAAGAGTTGGTCGACAAACGCTGCGGAGATCGATGCACTAACTTGGGATCTGTCCGTCAAGAACCCGGCACATCGTGACGACGCAATATCGCGAACACCGCAGGATATCCTTGATGAGATATCTGCGCTGGATGCAGAAAGTGCTGAGGTTCTGGTTTCTATCCGAGCGCTCGTGTCATGAGTATCTGGGAGGCGAAGCCTCTATCAGAGGTTTGCACAATTAAGCCACCGAAGTCTGAAGCACGAGCACGGCTAGGTGATAAGGAAGAGGTTTCTTTTGTGCCGATGGAAGATCTTGGTGTTGACATCAAGTATCTCGAACCGTCACGTGTCAGGCAGATCGACGAAGTCAGCGGAAGCTATACCTACTTTTCGGACGGCGACGTATTGCTGGCGAAGATCACGCCATGCTTCGAGAACGGAAAAGTTGGTATCGCACGGGGTTTGACCAACGGGATTGGATTTGGTTCAAGCGAGTATGTCGTATTGCGACCCTCGGCCAGTTTAAGCGCCGAATTTCTCTACTACTTTCTTGCGCGATCCGTTTTCCGGGAAGAAGGATCTCGTACGATGACTGGCGCGGTGGGCCACAAGCGGATCACCAAAGAGTTTGTCGAGAACAGCCGAATTCCTCTACCACCGATCTTCGAGCAGCAACGCATCGTCGCCATCCTCGACGAAGCCTTCGAGGGCATCGCCACCAACAAGGCCAATGCCGAGAAGAGTCTGCAGAGGATCGGCGACCTCTTTTCAAGTCATTCGAGGCGCATCTTTTCTGATGCTCGGATGAGGTGGCCCGGGCGCACGCTCGACAGTGTTGCGACGAACCTGGACAGCAAGCGCATCCCAATCACGAAGGCTGATCGAAAGGCTGGCGAATATCCGTACTACGGTGCATCGGGCATCGTCGACTATGTAGCGGACTACATCTTTGATGGCAATGCACTGCTGATATCGGAAGACGGTGCGAATCTGCTTGCCAGATCGACACCGATTGCGTTCTCAGTGTCGGGGCGGTATTGGGTCAATAACCATGCTCACATCCTCCAATTCGAGCACATGGAAACGCAGCGGTTTGTTGAATTCTTTCTGGAGAGCATTCCGCTTGACGGCTACATCACTGGCGCAGCACAGCCGAAGTTGAATCAGAAGGCGCTTAATTCGATTTCCATTCCGCTTCCTGAGACGTTGGGACAACAGCGTGAAGTCGTTGATCGGCTCAGCGCGCTTACCGAGAAAACGATGGAGCTGCGTAAAACCTACGAGAAGAAGCTCGCCGCCCTTGACGAACTCAAAAATTCTCTGCTTCACCAAGCCTTCAGCGGTCAGCTAACCCCGTCTCGTCGGATAAACGTTGTCCAGCAATCGACACCGCAAACAACTACGGCTGAGTTTTCCGCCAACGTCATTTCATTGGCCCATGCGCGGCATGAACGACAGAGTCGGGAAAGAACTTTCGGGCACGTCAAAGAGCAAAAAGTCTTGCACCTGATCGAGTCCATCTCGGGCGTTGATCTTGGGCGCCATCCAATGAGGGATGCCGCTGGCCCGAATGACTTCCAGCACATGCTGAACGCCGAAAAATGGGCCAAAGCCCAAGGCTTCTTCGACATGGTCAAGAGCGGCGAGGGCTACGAGTTCAGAAAGTTGAGCAAGTTCGATGAGCACATGTCGCGTGCTCGTGAAGCACTGGCGCCGTACCTGTCGCGGATTGAGCCCGTCATCGATTTACTGGTGCCGATGGACAA
>JAGOCV010000291.1 GCA_017998575.1 Burkholderiaceae bacterium | reverse complement strand
GCTCACACTGCAGCGCACGCTGCAGGCCGGCGAGCGCGTCGAAGCCGGCGGCACGTTGCCTCTGTCGGTGGTGGTCGGCCGCGCCGACGCGACCCGGGTGCAGGTGCGGGGTGCCGACATCGACCTCGCCACGCGCGCCCGCGACAACGTGGCCCGTTTCGAGGTTCGCTGACCATGCACGATCTCCAGCCCATTGCCGGCGCGGCGCCACTGCCGCGTCATTCGCGCCAGGCCCGTGTGGTCTGGGGCCCCCGCATCGTGACGGTCGGTGGCGATGCCCCGGTTCGCGTGCAGTCGATGACCAACACCGATACGGTTGACGTGATTGGCACCGCCATCCAGGTCAAGGAACTGGCGCACGCTGGCTCCGAGATGGTGCGCCTCACGGTCAATACGCCCGAGGCTGCGGCGGCAGTGCCGCACATCCGCGACCAGCTCGACCGCATGGGCATCGACGTGCCCCTGATCGGCGACTTCCACTACAACGGCCACCGACTGCTGACCGAGCACCCGGCCTGCGCCGAGGCGCTGTCCAAGTACCGCATCAACCCCGGCAACGTGGGCAAGGGCGACAAGAAGGACAAGCAGTTCGGCCAGATGATCGAAGCCGCGATGCGCTGGAACAAGGTCGTGCGCATCGGCGTCAATTGGGGCAGTCTCGATCAGGAGCTGCTTGCCTCGCTGATGGATGAGAACCTGCGCCGCGCCCAGCCGTGGGATGCGAAGCAGGTCATGTACGAAGCGCTGATCACCTCGGCGATCGATTCCGCGAAGCTCGCCGAGTCCATGGGCATGAACGGCGATCAGATCATCCTGTCCTGCAAGGTGAGTGGTGTGCAGGATCTGATCGCGGTCTACCGCGAACTCGCGCGCCGCTCCAGCTACGCGCTGCACCTGGGCCTGACCGAAGCTGGCATGGGCACCAAGGGCACGGTGGCCTCGGCCGCGGCGCTGTCGGTGCTGCTGCAGGAGGGCATCGGCGACACCATCCGCGTTTCGCTCACGCCGCAACCGGGCGAGGCGCGTACGCAGGAGGTGGTGGTGGCCAACGAGATCCTGCAGGCGCTGGGCCTGCGCATCTTCGTGCCGAGCGTGACAGCCTGCCCGGGGTGCGGCCGCACGACCAGCACCACATTCCAGGAGCTCGCCAAGCAGATCGACGATTTCCTGCGTCAGCAGATGCCGCTGTGGCGCAACCGCTACCCCGGCGTTGAAGGACTCAAGGTGGCCGTCATGGGCTGCATCGTCAACGGCCCCGGCGAAAGCAAGCATGCCGATATCGGCATCAGCCTGCCGGGCACCGGCGAGGCGCCTGCCGCGCCGGTGTTCATCGACGGCGAGAAGGCGATGACGCTGCGCGGTGAAGGCATCGCGCAGGAATTCCAGCAGGTCGTGCAGGACTACATCGAGAAGCGATTCGGCGCTACCTCGGGTGAGAGCCCAGGCATTGCGGCCTCGCAAGCGTGACGCGCGCCGGCCCCTTGGCCGCTGCCGTCCATCCAGGAAAATCCATGGCTGAAAAGATCACCGCCGTCAAAGGCATGAACGACATCCTGCCGCCGGACTCGGCGCGCTGGGAATGGCTCGAAGGCAAAGTGCGCTCGCTGATGGCGCGCTACGCCTACCGCAACATCCGCACGCCCATCGTCGAGCCCACCCAGTTGTTCGTGCGTGGCATCGGCGAAGTCACCGACATCGTCGAGAAAGAGATGTATTCCTTCGAGGACCGTCTCAACGGCGAGGCGCTCACGCTGCGCCCCGAGAACACGGCCGGCGTGGTACGCGCGGTGGCCGAACATTCGATGCTCTACGAAGGAGGCAAGCGCCTCTACTACATGGGTCCGATGTTCCGCCACGAGCGTCCTCAACGGGGCCGCTACCGCCAGTTCCACCAGATCGGCGCCGAGGCGCTGGGCTTTCCGGGCGCGGAGGTGGACGCCGAACTGATCCTGCTGGCGCAAGCGCTGTGGCGCGAGATCGGTCTTGCCGACGTGCGGCTCGAACTCAACAGCCTGGGTCAGCCCGACGAACGCCGTGCGCACCGCGCCGCGCTCATCGACTACCTCACGCAGCATGAAGCTCAGCTCGACGAAGAGGCGCGCCGCCGGCTGGCGAGCAATCCGCTGCGCATCCTCGACACCAAGAATCCGGCGATGCAGGAACTGGTGGCCGCAGCGCCGCGCCTGTTCGACTTCCTCGGTGCCGAGTCGCTGGCTCACTTCAAGGTTGTGACCGACATCCTCGACGCCAACGGCGTGGCATGGACGCTCAACCCACGCCTGGTGCGCGGGCTCGATTACTACAACCTGACGGTGTTCGAGTTCGTGACAGACCGCCTGGGCTCGCAAGGCACTATTTGTGGCGGCGGCCGTTACGACTACCTGATCGGCCAGATCGGCGGCAAGGATGTGCCGGCCGTCGGTTGGGCGCTCGGTGTGGAGCGTGTGCTTGAGTTGCTGCGCGAGCAGGGCGTCGAGGCACCGCAGCCCGTGCCTGACGCCTATGCCATCGTGCCCGATGCAGCGGTGCTTCCGCGAGTGATGGCTATTCTTCAGCAGTTGCGGGCCGCGGGCGTGCAGGTGCAGATGCATGCAGGCGCCGCCGGGTCGCAGGGACTGGGCAGCATGAAGTCGCAGTTCAAGCGGGCGGATGCCAGCGGCGCGCGGCACGCGCTGGTGTTCGGGCCCGATGAGATGGCACGTGGCGAGGTGACCGTCAAGTCGCTGCGCGACGGGCAGGGGGCGCAGTCCACGCGGTCGCTGGACGGCGTAGCCGCTTGGGCCGCCACCCTACAATCCCCCACCGAATTCCGATAAGTCATGGCAAAACATTTCGATCTCGAAGAGCAGGAACAGCTCGACCAACTCAAACATTTCTGGGCCCGGTACGGTCTGGCGATCACCTGGCTTCTCATCCTGGTGCTGGGTGCGTTTGCAGCCTGGAACGGCTACCAGTTCTGGGAGCGCCGCCAGTCGGGGCAGGCTTCTGCGTTGTATGACGAGGTCGAGCGTGCCGCGCAGTCCGGCGACGTGGCGCTTCTCGAACGCGCAGGCGCCGACATCCGCGACAAATACCGCCGGACCACCTACGCGAGCCAGGCAGCGCTGCTCGAAGCGCGTGTGCTCGACGAAAAGCAGAAGCCGGATGGCGCCCGCGCGGCGCTTTCCTGGCTGATCGACAACGGTGCCGACGATGGCTACAAGGCCGTCGCACGCCTGCGCCTTGCCGCGCTGTTGCTCGATACGAAGGCCTACGACGAAGCGCTCAAAGCCTTGTCCGCCACGGTGCCCCCGGCCTTCCAGCCCCTGGTGGCCGACCGCCGCGGCGACGTTTTGCTCAGCCAGGGCAAGCGAGAAGAGGCGCGGGCCGAGTTCCAGCGCGCGCATTCGCAGCTTGAGGCAGGCAGCGATCTGCGCCATCTGGTCGAGATCAAGCTCAATGCGCTGGGGGTCGACCCGGCCACACTCGCGGGCAAGGCGCAGGCCGGCACGCCGGAGAAAGCAAAGTGACGAAGACGATGTCCCATTCATTCCGTCTGCGCGCGCCGCGCGCTCTGGCCAAGCTGGGCTGCACGGTGTTGGCGGCCATCGCGCTGGCGGCCTGTTCCAGCGGACCGAGCAAGCCCAAGCCCGCCGAACTCGGCCCCAACAACGTATTGCTGGACGTGAGTTCCGTCTGGACGGCACGCATCGGTGCAGTCAACTTCCCGCTCACCGTGAACGTGTCGGGCAGTACCCTGACGCTGGCCAGTGCCGATGGCACGGTGGCCGCCATCGATGCGCGCTCTGGCCGCGATATCTGGCGCGTCAATGTCGGGGCGCCGGTGGCTGCGGGTGCAGGCAGCGATGGCTTCCAGGCGGCCGTCGTGACCGCGCGCAACGAGGTGGTGACTATCGAGCAGGGCAAAGTGATCTGGCGCCAGCAGTTGGCGGCACAGTCGTACACGGCGCCGCTGGTGGCGGGCAAGCGCGTGTTCGTCCTGGGAGCTGACCGTTCCGTGACTGCCTTCGACGGTGCCACCGGCCGGCGCCTCTGGAGCCAGCAGCGCACGGGCGAGCCGCTCGTGCTGCGTCAGTCGGGGGTGCTGACGGCGTTCGAAGACACCCTGGTCGTGGGCCTGTCGAGCCGCCTTGTCGGCATGAACCCGCTCACCGGCAGTTCGCGCTGGGAGGCGCCGATCGCAATGCCGCGTGGCGCCAACGACATCGAGCGCCTCGTCGACCTGGTCGGCAGCGTGAGCCGTGTCGACAACGTCATCTGCACGCGCTCGTTCCAGGCCGGTGTGGGCTGCGTCGATGCGCTGAACGGCAATGTGCGCTGGAGCCGCGCCGCCAATGGCGTCGAAGGCGTGCATGGCGATGCCGACTTCGTCTTCGGCACCGAATCGGACGGCAAGGTGGTGGCCTGGCGCCGCGCCAACGGCGAGCCGGCCTGGCAGAGCCAGCGCCTGCTGCACCGGGGGCTGACCGCGCCCATCGCGATGGGCCGCTCTGTCGCCGTGGGCGACTTCCAGGGGCTGGTGCACATCCTGTCGCGTGACGATGGTGCGCCACTCAACCGTCTCTCCACCGACGGGTCGGCCATCGCGGCCGCACCGGTGCTGGCGGGTAATACGCTGGTCGTGGTGACGCGCAACGGCGGTGTCTACGGCTTCCAGCCCAATTGATCCGCTGCGGCGGATCGCAATCAACTTGCCCGTGTGAGGACGGACTGTCATGAAACCCGTCATTGCCCTTGTGGGACGTCCGAACGTCGGCAAATCCACACTCTTCAATCGCCTCACGCGCACGCGTGATGCCATCGTTGCCGACTTTGCCGGCCTGACGCGGGATCGCCACTACGGCAACGGCCGGCAGGGCCGCCACGAGTTCATCGTCATCGACACCGGTGGCTTCGAGCCCGATGCGGGCGAGGGCAGCATCTTCCGCGAAATGGCACACCAGACGCGCCAGGCCGTGGCCGAGGCAGACGTAGTGGTGTTCGTCGTCGATGCCCGCGCCGGACTTTCCGCGCAGGACCACGACATCGCACGTTACCTGCGCCGATTGGGCAAGCCCACGGTGCTGGCGGCCAACAAGGCCGAAGGCATGAAGGAAGGCCAGCAA